>JAJAYR010000482.1 GCA_026786155.1 Pyrinomonadaceae bacterium | reverse complement strand
GCCTTCAGGCGGCTCGCCCGCCGCGCTTCGCTGGCGATACCGCCTGAAGGCGGAACTCCAAACTTCTCTAAATACCTCAAAACTTCTGCTCGCCTGCTTATAAGTTTGCCAATTCGCAAACGAGCATTTCGATTTGCAGCCGCGAGCCGACCGTTCCGCCGCCGCCGATTGAGGTTTTGATTGCCACGTCCGCTTGGGCAATTCTTTTCATAATCCACGTCAGTTTTTCCGTTTCGATGCGCCGCGCCGTCGCTAAAAAATCTTCCTGTTTGCCGTAGGGCAGCCGCAAAATTCGGGCGACTTCTTTGCGGTCAACGCCGTTTCGCATCAATTCTTTCGACATAAAAAGGCGGCGGAAATTGCTGGCAATCAAACCCAAGAGCATCAAAGGTTCTGCGCCGTCGTCAAGAATTTTTTTCAGAATCTGCAACGCGCGGATTTTGTTTTTGGCAAGCAGACTGTCGGTTAAATCGAAATTGGAAATCTCGCGGGAATTCGGCACGAGCGATTCGACGAGTTCAAAAGTTATCAGCGCGTCGGGCAGCGCGGCGACCGCTAATTTTTCGATTTCGTTCGTCAAACGGCGGACGTTGTTGCCGACTAATCCGATTAAATGCCGCACGGTTCGCTCGTCCGCATCGGCGTTTAATTCCTTCAATTTCGTTCGCGCCCATTTGATTAGTTCGTCGTCTTTTAATTCCGCAAATTCGACCGCCGTGCATTTTTCAAGCAGCAGTTTGGCGATTTTTCGCCGTTTATCTAATTCGGCGGCGACGAAAATCACGACGGAATTTTCCGCCGGACGATTGAGGTAAGCGGCTAAACTCGTTTCGTCTTCTTCCTTTAAATTATCCTTCGCGCCGCTCGCCGAAACTATCACGTCGGTAACTTTAACGACGCGCCGCGCCGCCATCATCGGCATTTGTTCCGCCGCGCCGAGCGCGTGTTGGACGGGCGAATTAGAGAGCGATAATTCCGCTTCGTTAAATTCACGGAGCGCAGAATCCGCCAAAACCATTTCGGTAATCGTTTTCGCCGCCAAATCGCGCAGATAGGTTTCCGCACCGAACAGCAAATAAACCGGCGCAAACTCGCGGCGTTTTAATTGACTGCGTAAATCTTCGCGGGAAAGGATGTTCATAAGAATTTTTAGCCACAAAAAGGCACAAAAAGCGCAAAAAAAATCGGAAGACTTTTAGAAAATATAATTTTTGATTTGTAATTTTGACGCGCCAAAATTTATCAGCAAGCCGTGTTTGATTTTTGAAGAGTGTAAATAACCGATGATTTGAGCGATATGTTCATCGGTGAGATTTTGACAGGCTTTTAGTTCGACAATCAAACAATTTTCGACGAACAAATCAGCGTAATAATCACCGATTTCCGTTCCGTCTTCATCATAAACTTTTAACGGAAACTGCTGCTCAACCTGCAAACCGATTTTACTTAAACGATGCCTTAAAGCATTTTCATAAACTTTTTCAAGATGTCCTTGTTTGTGGTAACAATGAATCGCAAAACTCGTTTCTCTGACAATATCGCAGAGCTTAAAAATTTTGTCTTTATCAATATTCATTTTCATTATCCCTTAATTTCAAGTTCTCCAGTTCCCTTTATTATTCTTATTTTTTATTTATTATTCTTGTTTTTTTTATTTATTATTCTTGTTTTTTTCTTGTTTTATTTCTTAAATTTCTTGTGTCTTTTGTGCCTTTTCGTGGCTATTTACCTTCTTTCACACCAAGCCCGTTGACAATCGTCGAAACGACCGATTCGGCAAACGCTCGCGCGATTCGTTCGACCGCCGGGTCTTCTTCGTTGAAAAACGAGCGCGGGTCATCGGAAAATTCAAACGAATCGCGGAAGATAAAATTTTGATTGTCGTAAAGAATTTTATTTGCCTTCAAATCCCGAATCGTCACCGCCACGACGACCGTTACTTCATAAACGCGAGCGCGACCTTCGCGGTCGAGCAGCACGCCGGAAAAGTTGAAATTGCGAATCGTTCCTTCGACGACCGCATCGGCATTTTCGGTCGAACCTTGCACTTTCAGCCCGCGCCCGCGCCTGATTATTTCTTTGGTAACGGCTTCGGTAAAACGCGATTCGACGCGGTAACGCGCTCCGGCGGCTTCAAATTGAAATGCCGGAACGGCGATGGTTTTGATGCTTTTCGGCAAACCGGAATTGGTAACGGGTTTGTAGCATTCGGTAAAACCGGCAGCGGATAAAAAAAGTAGAACGACAGCGGCGAAGCGGATAATTTTCATAATTCACCTTTTATTCTATCAACAACCTTCAATGTTTCAACCGTCGCTTTAACATCGTGAACGCGGACGATGTTCGCGCCGTTCCAAACCGCAATCGCCGCACTTCCCAAACTTCCGGGCAGTCTTTCGTCAGTCGTAACGCCGCCCAGAATTTTTCCGACGAACGATTTGCGCGAAGTTCCGACGAGCATCGGAAAAGCGGAAAATTCGGCAGTCAAAATTTTTAGTTTCGCAATTAATTCCAAATTCTGCTCTAAAGTTTTGCTGAAACCGATGCCGACATCGAGCGCAATGTTTTCTCGTTTCACACCGCTGTTTTCGGCTTTTTCGATGCTCTGACGAAAACCGTCGGCGACTTCTCTCAATATATTTTCAACCGCCGATTGTCGGTGCATCGTTTCAAATTCGCCGCGCAAGTGCATTAAAATCAAGCCCGATTTGTAACGCGCCGCCACGTCCGCGATTCGTTCGTCAAACCGTAACCCGGAAATGTCATTGATAATTTCCGCGCCCGCTTCAATCGCTTTTTCGGCGACTTCGGCTTTACTCGTATCAATCGAAAGCGGAACGTCAAAGCGTTTAGCAATGTTTTCGATTACCGGCACAACGCGACTGATTTCCTCATCCGCCGAAATCTGCCGACTGTTCGGGCGCGTAGATTCGCCGCCGATGTCGAGAATATCCGCGCCTTCTTCGATTAAAATTTCCGCTTTTCTAACCGCATCGTCAATCGAAAAAAACTTTCCGCCGTCGGAAAAACTATCGGGCGTGACATTCAAAATCGCCATCACCAAAGTCTTTTCGCCGTAATCAAGTTTGCGCCGCGATGTTTGCCAAATTTTATTCATAAGCAGAATTATGATTTGTCAGAATTTTATACTCGATAGATTTTTTGAGTAAATTTACTTCGGAATAGATGAAAGATGACAGATGATAACTGATAGATTCGGAGCGCGATTTATCTATCATCTTTCATCTATTATCTATCATCTATTC
>JAJAYR010000481.1 GCA_026786155.1 Pyrinomonadaceae bacterium | reverse complement strand
GTTCAACACTCCGTTCCTCAAATTGTCCGAAATGTTTGACTGAACACTTCGGACAAACTTTCGAGCGCGGCACAACCTTTCCCCGACTTGGCGGCTCAAACGAAATTAGCGCGGCGACATCTACTAAAAAATATGAAACGACTGACTTCTTTGGCATTGATTTTTTCGGTTTATTGCGGTTTGATTGCACCAATCGGAAACAGATTTTTGACGGAGGCGAACGCGCAGGAAGTTCGCGGGAAAACAAAACAAATTGATATGAAAAATATACCGAACGGTTTGGCGTTTCGTCTGAGCGAAGGCGAATCGGGTGCGGAAACACGCGAAAAACAATTACCAGCAAGCACCGACCCGCTTTCGGAAAACGAAACGTCGAGTCTTTTGAAACGCATTCCGCCGATAAAGGAACAAACCGACGACAAAACCGAGTTTGCCAAACGAGCCGGAACTTTGCCCGCGCCGAAAACGGGCAAACAAATTCCCGTCAAATTTCCGTCCGCCGAACAGCGCAACGCGCCGAATCCGAATTTATCGAACGTCTTGGAAGTCGTCCGATTTTCGCCCGAAGGCGAAGTCAGTCTCGCGCCGGATTTGTCGGTGACGTTTTCACAGCCGATGGTCGCTGTTTCTTCGCAGGAACAAGCCGCGCAGACTGTTCCGGTGCAGTTATCGCCGCAAACCGAAGGGAAATGGCGTTGGTTGGGAACGAAAACTTTAATGTTCGACGCGACGAAGCGTTTGCCGATGGCGACGAAATTCACGGTTCGCGTTCCCGCCGGAACAAAGTCGGCGAATAATCAAACTCTCGCCAAAGATGTCGTCTGGAATTTCACCACGCCGCCGCCGAAAGTCGAAACGATGATTCCAAACAATCAGGTTACGCGGCGCGACGCTCTGATATTTATTTCTTTTGACCAGGAAATAAATCCCGAAGCGGTTTTGCGAACGATTAAAGTTTCGGGCGGCGGAAAAGTTTTGCCGACGCGCTTGGCGACACAGCAGGAAATCGAACAAGACGGCAGCATTTCCTATTACGCGAAACAAGCGCAGCCGAAACGCTGGCTGGCTTTTCGCGCAATGGCGACGGTGGATAAAACCGACACGTTCGGCGGCACGACGGAAAACGCTCTGCCCGCCGCGACCAAAATTTCGGTAACGGTTGACAAAGGCACGCCGTCCGCCGAAGGACCTTTGACGACGACCAAAGCGCAGTCGTTCGGGTTTCAAACTTACGGCGCGATGAAATATGTCAAAGGTTACTGCGAATATGAAAACAGTAAAACTTGTTCGCCGTTCAGCGCGTGGTATATGGAATTTTCCAACCCGATTGACGCGGCAAGTTTTACGAAGGAAACGGTCAAAGTCGAACCGGCGGTCGAAGGTTTGAACATTTATCCGTCCGGCAATTACATTTATTTTACCGGCTACAAAAAAGGGCGCACCGTTTATAAAGCGACGGTTGACGGTTCATTAAAAGATACTTTCGGGCAAACGCTCGGACAGACGGCGACGGCGACATTTAAAGTCGGTTCAGCCGAACAAAGTCTTTATTCGCAGGGCGGCACGATGGTTTTGCTCGACCCGACGGCGAAGCCCGCATATTCGATTTACTCGACTAATCACAGCGCGGTCAAAGTCAGGATTTACGCGGTTCAACCGACCAATTGGCAGCAATTTCAAAACTATGTCCGCCGCATCAATTACGATGACGACCAAAAAAAGCCGACGATTCCGGGCAGACTCGTTTCCGATAAAGTCGTTTCGATAAAAAATACGCCGGACGAAGTGGTTGAAACGCGCATTGATTTGACCGAATTCTTGAACGGCGGTTTCGGGCATTTGATAATTGACATCGAACCGACCGTCAAGCGCGATAAATACGACCGAACCAGAATTTTCACCTGGGCGCAAAGCACGAATATTGGGCTTGATGCGTTCGTTGACAATCAGGAATTAGTCGGTTTTGCGACGGAATTACAAACGGGCAAACCGATTTCTGGCGCGGAACTGCTCATTTATCCGAATGGAAAAGCGGTCAGCGGTCAGCGGTCAGCAGTCAGCAGTGAAGAAGAAACTTGGACGGATTGGCTTTGGAGTTGGGTTTCGCCGAACGAAACGACGGCGAAAGGTCCGAGCGCGGTTGACGAAACGGGCGTATCAGTTCCGACCGAAACGGTTGAAGAAGCGCAGACGAATTCGACGACGGCGAACGGCATTTTGCGCCTTCCGCTGCCGGACGAATCAGCAAAACAGCAGAATCTTTTGATTGCGAAAAAGGGCAAAGACATCGCGTTTCTGCCGGAAAATACCGATTATTACTGGCAGGAATCTGGAAGTTGGTATAAAAAAACGCTTTCGGATGCGCTGCGCTGGTTCACGTTTGACGATAGAAAAATGTATCGTCCGAAGGAAGAAGTCGCGCTCAAAGGTTACATTCGCAAAATCACGGCGGGCAAATTCGGCGATGTCGAGCCGATTGGCGACGCGGGCGGCGCGATAAATTATTCGGTCAAAGATTCGCAAAACAACGAGATTGCCAAAGGCACGGCGAATCTCAACGCTTTCGGCGCGTTCGATTTTAAGTTCAAACTGACCGACAATATGAATCTCGGTCAAGCCTCCGTCCAAATCACCGGCGCGGGCAGTTCGACGACGCATTATTTTCAAGTGCAGGAATTTCGCCGACCGGAATTTGAAGTAACGGCGAAAGTCGAAACCGAAGCACCGCATTTCGTCGGCAATTCGGCGAATGTTGCCGTCGAAGCGAAATACTTCGCGGGCGGCGGACTTGCCAACGCCGCCGCGAATTGGACGGTAACGGCGACACCGACCAATTACACGCCGCCGAATCGGGGCGATTACACATTCGGAACGTGGACTCCGTGGTGGGGAAGCCGAAATTACGATGATGACGGCGGCGGTTATCGCGGCGGCGGAACGTCGCAATCTTTCAAAGGAATAACCGACGCGAGCGGCAAACATCTTTTGAAAATTGATTTCGAGACGGTCAAACCGCCGCGTCCGTATAACATTTCGGCGCAGGTTTCCGTGCAGGATGTCAACCGTCAGACGTTTGCGAGTTCGACGAATTTGCTCGTGCATCCGGCGGATTTATACGTCGGCATCAGAAGCCCGCGAACCTTTGTGCAAAAAGGCGAAACAATCGAAATCGAATCAATCGTCGCCGACATTGACGGCAAATTGATTGCCAACCGCGATGTCGAAATCAAAGCGGTTTTGAAGGATTGGACTTACGACAAAGGAAGCTGGCAGGAAATCACGGTTGACGAACAGACTTGCAATATAAAATCCGCCGATAAAGGCGTTTCGTGTAAATTCATTGCAAAAGCGGGCGGACGTTATACGATTTCGGCGCAGGTGATGGACGACCGCGAACGGTTCAACGAATCGGAACTGACGATTTGGATTCCGGGCGGCAAAACCGTGCCGAAACGCAGCGTCGAACAGGAAGAGGCGCAGATTATTCCCGACAAAAAAGAATACGCTCCGCGTGATGTGGCGGAAATTCTCGTCATCGCGCCGTTTGAAAACGCGGAAGGTGTGCTGACTCTGCGCCGCGAAGGTCTGGTTAAAACTGAACGCTTTACGATAAAAGGGAATTCGATTGTTTTGAAAGTTCCGCTCGAAGAAAAATATCTGCCGAACATCACGGCGCAAGTTGATTTAGTCGGCGCGGCGGTTCGCACGAACGACAAAGGCGAAACGGACGCGAAGTTATCGAAACGTCCGGCGTTTGCGACGGGCGCGATCAATCTGCCGATTTCAACTGATTCGCGCAAAATATTTGATTCCGCCGAACCCGAATCGAAAACGCTCGAACCGGCAGGCGAAACGAAAATTAACGTCGCGGTAACGGATAAAAACGGCGAGCCGGTTGCCAATTCGGAAGTCGCCGTCGTCGTGGTTGTCGAATCGGTGCTGGCTTTGACAGGCTATCAACTCGCCTATCCGATGGTGGTTTTCTATACGGCACGCGGCACGGGCGTAACCGATTATCTTTTGCGGAAAGATGTTTTAT
>JAJAYR010000480.1 GCA_026786155.1 Pyrinomonadaceae bacterium | reverse complement strand
GACAAACCGCGGCGCGGGAAATGTCAAAGTCAAAAAAGACGACGGCAAAATCGAAGAAATCAAACTTTACGACGGCAGTTACGCCCTTGTGGTCGGCGTGTCCGATTACACAAACGGCTGGAAGGATTTGAAGGGCGTTAAAACCGATGTCGCGGCGGTCAAAGAGGTTTTGGAAGCGCAGGGCTTTACGGTCAGAACGGTGCTTGACCCGACGGGCGAGCAACTGCAAGCCGCGCTTAACTCGTTTGTCCGCGATTACGGCTACACTTTCGGCAATCGTCTGCTCTTTTATTACGCCGGACACGGCGACACGCAGCCGTCAGCCGACGGGCGCAAACTCGGTTATATCGTGCCGTCGGACGCGCCGCTGCCGACCAAAGACCTCGCCGGATTTTACCAAACCGCGATTTCGATGAACGATTTCGAGTATTACGCCCTGCGCATCCAAGCCAAACACGCGCTGTTCGTATTCGACAGTTGTTTCAGCGGCACGATGCTGACGACCACGCGCTCGAATGTGCCGCCGGTTATCAATTTCAAGACGACGCAGCCGGTCAGACAATTTATCACGGCGGGCAGCGACGATCAGGAAGTGCCTGACGTTTCCGAATTTCGCAAACAATTTGTCGAAGGCTTAAACGGCGAAGCCGATTCCAACCGCGACGGCTACATTACCGGCAGCGAGCTGTCGGATTTTCTGCAAACCAAAGTCTCCAACTACACGCGCGAAGCCCAAACGCCGCAATACGGCAAAATCCGCGACGGCAGATTAGACAAAGGCGATTTCGTATTTATCGTTAAGAAAAATGTTGAACCGGTCGTGCAGCCATCGCCGAGCGTCGCCGCCAATCAGCCGAAGGTCAACATCGAAGCCGAGTTTTGGCGGCGCATCGAGAACAGCAGTGATGCTGACGATTTTCGAGATTATTTGAAAGCGTTTCCCAACGGAACATACGCCGTCATCGCCAGCCGCGAACTGCGCCGGCTGGAGAAGTCGGCAAAGCCGGTCGAATCGCCTCAACCAATTAAACCGAATCCCGTGACCAATAATAATTCGGGTAACGCGGCGAACATTTCGGCGACAAAAACAGCGGGCGCAATCAGCAAATCGCGTTTGCCGAACGGCGTGGAGATGAGTTTTGCGTATATACCGGCGGGAAGTTTTACGATGGGCGATGACAACGGGAAATATGATGATGAGAAACCGGCGCATCGGGTCACAATCAGTCAAGGATTTTGGATGGGACAAACGGAAGTAACGCAAGGGCAATGGAAAGCGGTAATGGGAAATAATCCGAGCGGTTTTTCAAGTTGCGGAGATAATTGTCCGGTGGAGCAAGTATCGTGGGAAGACGCGCAAAAGTTTATCGGGAAATTGAACGGGAAAAACGACGGTAACAAATACCGATTGCCAACGGAAGCGGAATGGGAGTATGCGGCGCGTTCAGGAACGACGGGGGATTATGCGGGAGAGTTGGATACGATGGCGTGGTATTCGGCAAACTCCGGCAGCAAAACGCACGAAGTTGGGATGAAAACGGCGAACGGGTGGAATTTATATGACATGCACGGGAACGTGTGGGAATGGGTGGAGGATTGGGAAGGAGAATATGCAAAAGGAGCAGTGACAGACCCGAAAGGCGCGGCATCAGGCTCTGCTCGGGTGGTTCGCGGCGGCAGTTGGCACATCGGTGCGTCGAGTCTGCGTTCGGCGAGTCGCGGCAGGGATGCGCCGTCGTATCGTGGCAGCTATCTCGGTTTTCGGGTGGTCAGGTATTAATTACACTTAACACTTTTACCCTTTTACCCTTTGCAAACGCTTTGAGATTTTAATGACCGAATAGATTTGGGAAATCGGCTTCCGAAGCGCAGCCGCGAAGCCGATTTCCCAAATCGGAGCTGAGGGTTAAACGCAAGTCGAACAACACGAAAAAAAAGCCGCGAAGCGGCTCGAAAATTTTAGAAAATTAGTTTTTTAAACGTCAAACATTTTGCTTTGGTAATTTTCAGCGGCGCAGTGATTTAAGCGTTACAAGCGAACGAAAATCTGTCTTTCAGGTAAAAATATAAAAATTTCAGTCGGGTTAAAATTATGATGAGAATAATCAATATCGCCGCTTTGCTATTTGTTTGTTTGCTCGGCGCAATATCGGCGCAAGCGGAAGACCGCGCCCTTGTGGTCGGCGTTGACGTTTATGCCAATCCGAATCTGTCGCCTACGGACGGCGCGACCGACGACGCGAAAGCGATGCAGAAACTTCTCATCGAAAAGTTTAATTTCGCGCCGAAGTCAATCAAGATTCTGCTTAACGAACAGGCAACCGCCGCCAACATCGTGGGTAATTTTCAAACGTGGCTGGTCAACGGAACGCGCCCCGGCGACCGCGTGTTTTTCTTTTACGCCGGACACGGTTTTCAAGTGCCGGACGACAACGGCGACGAGGAAGACAAGATGGACGAAGTTGTTACGCCTTACGACATTGCTATTGCTTCGGAAGGCGGCAAAGTCGTTTTGCCGAATGAAAAAACCTTTATCCGCGACGACAAATTCAACGACTTTATCGCGCAGCTCTCCGGCAGACGCGCCGTGCTGATGTTCGATTCGTGCCATTCGGGAACGCTTTCGCGCAGTTTGGGCGAGAATTCCAAATATCTTCCAAGCCGTTATCTGCGCCTGAAACCTTCGCGCAATATCGGCGACGGCGGTTATTCGTCAGTGCCTTTGAGGGGACAACCGCGCGATTTAGCAACTATCAGAGAAGACGCGCTCGACGGCAGCATTAACGGTGTCGTCGTTTTGTCCGCCGCGTCTCCTTACCAGCAAGCCTTTCCGATTGCGACCGAAAATAACATAACACGCGGCGCTTTCTCCTATATTTTTGAAAATTTAATCCGCGGCAATGAATCGGCAAAACTCGAAGATTTAGAAAAGGATTTAAAGCGCGAAATGAAAAAACTTGCCGACAAAGGTCAAATCGGTCAAAGTCCGACGGGTGAGTTTCAAGTTCCGCAGATTGATATTCTCTCGAAAACAAAAATCAGCGACAAACCGCTGTTCGCCGAAACTTCACCGGAGGAAAGCTACGCGGCGGCAGTCGAATCCGCGCTCTTTAATCCGCTTTCGACGATGCGCGTCAAACTCGACCTCGACAAACGCCGCTATAAAATCGGCGAAACTATCAATTATTCGGTTGATGTCGGTGAAGCGGCTCACCTTTATATATTAGTTTTCAGCACACAGAACAAAGCCTTTTGCATTTTCCCCAGTGCCGTTGCCGGAGATTCGATAAATTATGTGATGAAAGGAAAGCACGGTTTTCCCCGTGAAAATTATGTTACCGAAGCGACCGAACCGGTCGGAAAAGACGTTTGGGTGGCTTTGGTTTCAAAGAAAAAACTCAATTTGGGCGAAAAAGAAGAATATACCTGGGACGAAGTTTTCAAACGAATCGGATTAGAAGAACTTCGCAAAGCCATCGTCGGCAAAACGCGCGGCGCGGGAAATAAACAAACAGCCCAGCTAACCGCCGATGATTGGCAAGCCGCAACCGTCGTCGTGGAAACAGTGGAAAAATAATTTAGCAGGTTTTTTAGCAGTTTTCGCCCCATTCGGTGCGTTAATAGATAGGAGAAGTTTGATGAAAAGTAACTTCAAAATTTATCAGGCGGCGTTTTTATTGTCGCTGATGATTTTTAATTCCGTATTTGCTTTTGCACAACAAGGACGCGGCGCAGGTAACGTCCGCGTCAAAAACGAGGCGACGGGCAAAACCGAAGATATTAAGCTCTACAAAGCGAGTCACGCGCTCGTTATCGGGATGAGCGATTACACGAACGGCTGGCAAAAGCTGCCGGGTGTCAAAGCGGATGTTGCGGCGGTGCAGGCTGCGCTTGAAAAGCAGGGTTTTTAAGTTAAAACGGTGATGAATCCGAAACGCGACGAACTGACGGGCGCGATAGATTCATTCGTTGACGAATACGGTTACGCTTACGGCAACCGTCTGCTGATTTACTTTGCCGGTCACGGACACACGGCAAAAGCGGGCGACGGGCGCGATTTGGGCTATATCATTCCGTCGGACGCGCCTTTGCCCGACAAGGACGCGCTCAACTTTCAACGCAAAGCCGTTTCGATGGACACGATTCAGTTTTACGCCCGCAAGATTCAGGCGAAACACGCGCTCTTTGTTTTCGACAGTTGTTTTTCGGGCAAATTAGTTTCGCGCGGCAATGTCGCCGTGCCGCCGTTCATCGTCGCGCAGGTCGGACTATCGGTCAGAAGCAATTAACAAAATCCAATGGCAATGCTAAGAATTTTAGCGAGTTGTCGCGTATTAAATTGAAGTGTGCTTGAAGAGATATTGAAAAATAAAGGGGCGAATTTCTGACGGCGGTGATAAATATATTGTCTGTTCTTGATAAATGGAAGGTGAAGCATAATGAGAAAAATTAACTTTGGCGAAAAGACACAAAAACTTATTCTACTGGGTTTAGCGGGATTGTTCGTTAGTTTCGGGTTGACGGCAAATGCCGCAGCGCAGGGCAAAAAATACGGTTTGTTCGTCGGTATTAACACTTACCAGTCAAAGCCCCTGAAAGGCTGTGTCAACGACGCGAAAAATTTGCAGGGCACCTTAGCCGCGCGTTACGGATTTGACACGAACAATACAACTCTCTTAACCGACGAGCAGGCGACGCGCGACGGCATTCTCGGTTCAATCAAATCATATCAGGCAAAGGCGCAAGCCGGAGATGTGTTTGTTTTAACTTTCTCGGGACACGGAACGCTGTTTCCCGATGCCAAGTCGGAAGAGATTGACGAAGAAGCATCGCTTGAGCTGGCAAATTATTATCCGCTTGATAAATACGATTCGGCGATTTGTCCGATTGATTTTAGAAGCACTACGAGCGGTAAGCCGTGGAATAATTTGATTTTAGACGATGAACTTTACACGCTGTTTTCCGGCTTTACGGAAAAGGGCGCGATGGTCGTCTTTTTGTCGGATAGCTGCCATTCGGGAACGCTGGCGCGGGCAGTCGGCGACAACAACTTCAAATCCAAACTTCAGGCGCGGGCGCGTTTTTTGCCTCTTTCACAATTTAGAAACCTCGACTCAATTCCGCAGCCTGCGAAATCACGCGCCGTCAAGCGAAGCAAAAAAGATGTCAACGGTTTGCTGATAGTTTTGAGCGGTTCGAGAGACAATGAATTTTCCCTTGATTATCCCGATTCTTCCGGCGAAACAAACGGACTTTTTACCAAAACTCTGCTCTCGACGATTTCTCAATATGCCGGCGAAAACAAAAAAGTCAATTACCTGACCGTCCGCGATGTCGTCGCGCCGGAAGTCAGCCGTCTTTCAACGTTGCAGGAAAACAGTCAAACCCCACAGATAGACGCGCGTTTTTTCAACGGCGATTTGACCGCGCCGCTTTTTGAGTTTCCGAATAAAACAACGGTTTCCGCGCCGACCACGGAAAATCAACTTCGCGTGGTTGTAAAAGTTGCCGATAAGCAGGGAAATGCGGTAGATAATGCATCGGTCGGGATTTTCAATCCGGGATCGTCGCTTGGAGCGGGACGTGTTTTATCGCAAAGCGCTCGCGCGCTCGGACGAACGAACAGCAAAGGTTTGTATGATTTGAGCAAGTCGGAGGCGACAAACATTCAATCAATGCTTTTGCCGCGCGGAACATATTTAATCAAAGTTATCCGTGACGGTTATAAGCCTTATATCGGCGAAGTCAAAGTGGAAGAAAACGCGCCCGGCTTCTGCGTTTTAGTAGTCAATTTGGAAAAACAGTGAACCGTTAAATAGAAATCAACTAATGCTGGTTTGAGAACGGGATTTAGTTTCTATCGTAAGAAGACTAAAAAGGGCGCAGGCAAAATTTATCCAGACAGGTTTTAGAAGTTATGAAAAT
>JAJAYR010000479.1 GCA_026786155.1 Pyrinomonadaceae bacterium | reverse complement strand
GGAAAATTCGCGCAAAACTTGTCCGACTTGCGTGTCGTCGCTCAAAACGGCTTCAATCGTAAATTGTTCGTGATGAAAATTTAGAATCGTTTCGATAACGTGCGAAAACGCGCCGTGTCCGATGTCGTGCAGCAGCGCGGCGCAGCGCACGGCGGTTTGCGTTTCGACGGAAATCGCGTATTTTGTTTTGAGTTTGTCAAGCGTTCGGGTCGCCAAATGCAATGCGCCGAGCGAATGCGTAAAACGCGAATGTTCCGCCGCTTGATAGGCAAACAAGGCGAGTCCGAGTTGCTTGATGCGGCGCAAACGCTGAAATTCCGCCGTGTCAACCAGACGGGCGAGCAACCTGCCTTCGGGCGAATCGGTTTTCAGCCGAATGATGTTGTGAACCGAATCGCGGTAGATTTTTTCCGACAATGTTTTCTCCTGATTTAAGGAAGAAATTTACAGGGATAACAGAGATAAACAGGGATAAAGAATTCAGCTAAATAATTCTTTATCCCTGTTTATCCTGTCATCCCTGTAAATTTCTTTTGTGTTGTTCATTTTCGACTGAGTTTTAATTCGTTCCTAAAAACACTTGAAAATGCTCGTTCAAGTTTCTCGAATCAAATAAACTGCGCCTGCCGTTTTTATCGCTGGCAAACCAACCCGGCGAATCGTTTTCCAAAACTAAAAAAAGTTCGACATCGTGTTTGGAAATCCCGAAGTGCGACAGGCGACCGATTGCCAACGCGCCGCCGCGCATAAAACCGTCGGCGGGCGTGCGCGTCCAACCCGCTTCGATGGTCAGACATCGAACTCCTTGACGAAGACGAGCTAACGCGCCGACGAGCGTTGAATTTCCAAAGGCGAAACGATGCGAATTTTCCGTTTCAAGCGCGATTGAGCCGCCGTTTCGATTGGCGAACGCGGCGATTTCCAGCAACGAATCAAACAGCCATTTGACGCTCGTCTGGCGCAAAGCGTCGTTGGAAGCGCGGAGCGCGAGGTAATCGGCAACGTCGCCGCGTCCGGCGGTTTGCGCCTGAATCAGCGCGTCGCTTAATTTTTGCGACCAAACTTCGTCGAGTTCGTTCATAGGTTCGAGCATAAAACCGCCGCGTGAGAATTGCAATTTCGTGATATTATTTTCAGATTATCAAACAAATTTAACAGGTTCATTATATTTTATGAAAAAATCAGCCGTTCTATTTTTAATAATTTTATTGTCGGCGGCGGCGTTCGCTCAAAAACCGCGCCCGCGGGTGCCGCGAAAAAATAATTTGACGGCAAAAAATCTCGTTAAAGAAAAGGAGAGTTTGGAAACGGCGATTGCGCTGACCGGCGCGGCGGAAAGAATCGCGGCTTTGCAGAAGTTCGGCGCGGATTTTCCGAAATCGCCGGATAAAAATCGCGTTTTAGAACTCGTCGTCAGCGGTCGCGCCGCGCTCGGCGATGAAAAATTACAGGCGAATGAGATCGAAAGCGGCATCGAACTTTTAAAACTCGCGGTCAGCGATGCGCCGAAGCCGGTTTCCGATAAACTTTTCACCGAAGTTTTAATACAGATTCCGAACAGTCTTTTCCTTCGCGGACAAACCAAGGCGGCAATTGAAACGGCGCGGCTGGTCGAAGAAAAAGCCGACGGCAACGCCAAACAGACGCTCGCCGTCGCCGGCTTTTATCTCGGTCTGGAAAACGCGGCGGAAGCCAAACGACTGGCGGAAAAATCGCTCGCGCTGGAGGCGAATCTGCCCGCTGCCTATCAAACGCTCGGACTCGCCGAACGCATCAATTTCGCGCTGGAAGATTCGGCGAACGCTTATCAAAAGGCGTTGGAACTCGACCCGAATTCGACGGTTTCCAAAAGAAGTTTGGCAGAAATGAAACGCGCCGTTGGCAAACCGGCAGAAGCCGTCGCGCTTTACCGGGAAATTTTAGCTAACGACGAAACCGATAGCGCGGCGCGAACGGGTTTAATTCTCGCGCTGTTCGACGAAGAAAATAAAACCGAAGCCGAAAGCGAAATGCAGCAATCGCTCGAAGCAAATCCGAACAATTTACCTTTATTAGTCGGCGCGGCTTACTGGTATGCGGCGCATAACGACGGCGCGAAAGCGGTTGAATTGGCGGAAAAAGCCGTGGCGGTCGAACCGCGCTACACTTGGGCGCACATCGCGCTGGCGCGTGGTTTGACGGCGCAGAAACGTCCGCTCGACGCGGAAAAAACGCTGCTGACGGCGCGAAACTACGGCAATTTTCCGACGCTCGAATACGAACTCGCCGCCGTCCGAATGCAAACGGGATTTTACCGCGAAGCCGCCGAAGGATTGGCGAAAAGTTTTACGATAAAAGATGGTTTAATCGAAACTAAACTCGGCGGGCGCGTCTCCAAAGAAGCGAAAAGTTTTATCGAACTATTGTCTTTGGAACGCCGTGCGAGTATTTTTGAACCGCTCGCGGCGGACAATCCCGAAAGTGCCGACAAATTAAAAGCCCTGCTCGACTTTTATCAAAAGCTCGAAACCGCGCCGAACGATGAAGCGATAATCGCCAAGGCGGACGAATTTATTAGAGGCGACGATAAAATGAAACTGCACCGCCAACTGTTCGCCGCTAATATCTTATTAAATAAAAAATCGCATCTGCCGAAGGTTTTGGAGTTGACGAAACTGGCGGTCGGCGGCGTTGACGCGGGTTTGAGTGTGCCGAATCCGGCGGCGGCGGTGCTGGCTGAAGAGCTTTACGAAAACCGTCAACTGGCGATGTCGCGCGGCAAAATCATACTCGTCCCCGAAGTTTCGCGGCAAACTTTGTCGAATATATTGCGCGGCAGAATCGAAGATTTGGCGGGCTGGGCGTTGTTTCAGGAAGGCAAACCCGCCGAGGCGGTCGTGCGCCTGAAACGCGCCGTCAGCATTTTGCCGGATCGAAGTTCGTGGTGGCGTGATTCGCAGTGGCGGCTCGGCGCGGCTCTGGAATCCAATGAAAAATTGCCGGACGCGCTCGACGCTTACGTCAAAAGCTACACGAACGGCGAACCGAGCGCGGTGAAATACCACGTCGTTCAAGCGGTTTATCAAAGAATCAACGGCAATACGGACGGCTTGGAATCTAAAATCGGAGCTAAACCGGCTTCGATAACGGCTGAAATTCCCGTTCAAACCGCGCCGCCGGTCGCGCCGGAAACCGTGACGGAAACGGTCAAGACCGAACCGACACCGGAAATCATTTCAAATTCGGTGAAAGCATTTCCGCCGTCGCCGATTACAGTAACGAAACCGGCGACGGCAGACGTGCCGAACGAAGTAACGCCGGTAAAAACCGAACCCGCGCCGACATCCGAAACAAAAATCGAAACGCCGAAAGTTGAAGAAACGATTCCAGAGACGGAAACAAAAGTCGAAGAATCCACGCCGCAAACTGAAATTAAAAAAGACGCATCCGCGCCGACGGCGGAAACAAAACCCGTCGAAATCGCGCCGGATGAAATAAAAGCCGAAGTAAAAAGTGCCGCCGAAATCGAGATAAAACCCGCACCGAAGGAAACCGAAGCGGTGAACACGCCGACCGCCGAACCCGCTGAAAAGCCGCTTTTCGAGCCGGTTATTATTACCGTTCCGAAGGCTGAAATCAAACCACTCAAAAAATCTTCGGATGAAAACGGCGCCAGTCGTCCGCGCGTCGTCGCGTCAACGGAAGCCGCGCCGATTGCGCCGTGCAAAATTCGCGTCAATCAGGAAATCGCCTCCATCATCGGCGACGGCGGCAATTTGGCGTTGATTACCGAATTGGACGGCGACGGCGAGGTCAAAGAAATCAAAGCGACATCGAGCAGTCCGGCGGATGTCGAAGCCGTTTTCGATTCGGAAATCGGCGGACAGACGAAACGCGCGTTGTTCGTCATCAAATCAATCAGCCCGAAGAAAGGTATTTTCACGATTACCTTTGAAATGGTGTGCGGGAAAAAGGAAGTTTTGGTTAGCGTGCGCTGAAAAATTTGGGTCATCTGTCAATCAAATCGCTGATGTTACGCAAAAATGCGGCTCTGCCGCCCGATGTGCGGAAAGGCTTCGCCTTTCCGGTGGCTGCTGTCTGAAATTTTGCGGCTGTGGCGCCGCCGTGGGGCGCCGCCGCACTAAAATTTTGATAAACTCAACGGCAAGGGGAAGCCTTTGCGCCCATAGGGCGGG
>JAJAYR010000478.1 GCA_026786155.1 Pyrinomonadaceae bacterium | reverse complement strand
ATTGTTATCGCCGCCGGCTGTTCGGTGCCGGAATGTCGAGATGTCTGGCGGACACGCATTACAAAATGTTCGACGGCGCGATTTTTTCGGCGTTCCGCGCCGGATGTATCGAACTGCCGCCGCCGAAGTTTTCGCTAAAGTCAAACATCTCATTAAGCGGCGCGAAACCGCATCGCTCACCGCCGAAAATCAAACGGTCGTTTTCGCCGGATATTTCTACGGCAGAAATTTACGCGGCTCGCGGCTCGATAAACCGCTGCAATTTTTCGCCAAAAGGTTTTTCAATTCAGCCGACAGATAGAAATGAACGATAATTTGCCAAAGGAAATTTCTCTCAAAACGCAAAGCGCGTGGATTCTGTTCGCCAAAGTCATCGGCTTCGGGTTCAGTTTTCTGCTGCCTTTGCTGATTGTTCGTTTTCTGAATCAGGACGAAGTAGGAATTTACCGGCAAATTTTTCTCATCATCGTCAACGCCAACGCCATTTTCACGCTCGGTTTCGGGATGAGCGCGTATTATTACCTGCCGCGCGAAACTTCCCGCCGACCGGCGGTGATTTTCAACACGCTGCTGTTTAATTTTGTCGCGGGCGGGCTGGTTTGTCTCACGCTGTTTTTATTTCCGTCGCTCGTCGGCAATATCTTTCAGAGCGCGGAGATTACGCGGCTCGCGCCGAAAATCGGCATCGTCATCTGGCTCTGGATATTTTCGAGTTTTCTCGAAACCGTCGCCGTCGCCAATCAGGAGACACGAATGGCGACCGCTTTTATCATTCTCGCGCAGTTCACGAAAACCGCTCTGATGGTGCTGGCGGTAATGCTGTTCGCCAACGTCGAATCGTTTATTTATGCGGCGATAATTCAGGCGGTTCTGCAATCGGCTATTTTAATCGTCTATCTGAATTCGCGCTTCCCGCGTTTTTGGACGGCGTTCGACGCGAAGTTTTTCCGCGAACAGCTTTTCTACGCGCTGCCGTTCGGCTTGTCGGGTTTGCTGTGGACTTTGCAAACCGATATTCACAATTACTTCGTCGGCTATCGCTTCAGTTCCGCCGAATTTGCGATTTACGCCATCGGCTGTTTTCAACTGCCTTTAATCGGAATGCTCGGCGAATCGGCGACCGCCGTTTTGATTCCGCGCGTCAGCAAATTGCAGGCGACGGGCGACCGCGCGGAGATTATTCGCCTGACGATGCGGGCGGCGCAAAAGCTCGCGTTCTTTTATTTTCCGATTTATATTTTTCTGATGATTACGGCGCAAACTTTTATCACGACGCTGTTCACCCGCGATTACCTGGGAAGCGTCCCGATTTTTTTGATTAACCTGACGCTGCTGCCGATTTGGATTTGGGTTACTGACCCGATTGTCCGCGCTTACCAAGAACTCGGCAGATATTTACTGCTGATGCGCGTTTTTATACTTCCGGTGATGATGGCGGCGTTATATTTCGGCATCCAAAATTTGGATTTGCGCGGAATGATTTTGATTGTCGTCGTGACGGCTTTCGCGGAAAAAATCATTTTTACCGCTATCATTTTGAAAAAATTAAAAGTCGAAAGCCACGATTTAAGCGAACTGCAAACGATTGGCAAAACTGCCGCCGCCGCTTTAACGGCGGGCTTTTTCACCTTTTTATTTTATTGGAGTTATGCCGGACAGATTTCTCTTTGGGGAGCGAGTTGGTCGCAAATGATTTTCGCCGCGCCGAAAAATAGTGTAATTGATTTTCTCGCGGGCAGTTTGGTTTTAGCCGTGTGCGCGTTAATTTTCACGCCGCTTTATTTATTGAGCGCTAGCTTTTTCGGAATTATCGAAACAGACGAAAAGGAAAAAGTTAAAATGATTTTGAGAAAAGTTTTTCGCCGCGCCGCCGCGCCGCTGCCTTTGGCGACTGAAAAATGAGCCGATTTCTAACCAAAAATTTATTCGTTCCGCTGTCCCGCGCCCGCCGCCGCCGGCGCGAGGCGATGCGTCCGACGTTCGAGCATTACGAAGCCGGAATGAAGTTTCGGCAAGCAGCGATAAATTGGAGCGAAACGCAAAAGCGCGAATGGATTCTGGAAAAACTGCGTTTCGTCGTGCGCCGCGCCGCGCTCGAAACCGATTATTACCGCGACCTTTTCCAAGCAATAGATTTCAATCCGCAAACTGATTTTAGCTTCGACGATTTTGCGAAACTGCCGGTTTTAGAACGCGAAGACATCTCCGCCGCGCGGGAAAAACTCGTCAGCCGCCATATTCCGAAAGAACAATTAGAAAAAGACGCGACCGGCGGCTCGACCGGAACGCCGACGGAAATCTGGCTCGGCGCGGAAGAACGCGGCTGGAAGGAAAGCGGCGCGGCTTTTTCGATGGAACGCATCGGCGTTCCGACGGGCGCGAAAATCGCTTATTTTTGGGGACATCATCTCGACCCGCACACCGCCGACAACTGGCGGATGCGTCTGAAAAATTTCGCCGAAAACATCCGCTATTTCGATTGCTTTCGGCTGTCGCCCGAAGTTTTTCGGAAATATCATCAGGAATTTGAACGCTGGTCGCCCGACTGCATCGTCGCTTATGCGACTGCGCTCGGACATTTCGCGGAATTTTTGAAGGAAAACAATCTGCGCCCGAAAAATTATCCGCGCACCTGCTTCGTTACCGGCGCGGAAAAATTATCCGGCGAACATCGCCGAATTATCGAAGAAGTTTTTGGCAAGCCGGTTCACGAACGCTACGGCGGGCGCGATTTCGGCGGCGCGGCGATTCAGACGAATCCGTCGAAAAATTTGGATTACGAAATTGATTGGGCGTGGGCGTTAATCGAGCCGGAAACCGAAGCGGAAACGTCGCCGATTCTGGTCACGAAACTTCACGCCGACGCGATGCCCTTGATCCGTTACCGCGTTGGCGATGTTGGAAAATTTCCCGAAAACGCCGAAATCGGACATCCGGCATTTCGTCTTTGTGAAGTTGTCGGGCGCGAATTGGATAGAATTTGGCTGCCCGACGGCAAATGGATAATGGGCGCGGAATTGCCGCATCTTCTGAAATCGCTGGCGGTGCGCGAATTTATGTTCGTTCAAAACGAAGATTACAGCGTCGAACTGCAAATCATCCCGAAAGACGACTTCAACGAAACGCACCGCCGCGAAATTTTGCGGACGGTGCGGGCGAACTTAAAAAACTTGCCGATAAATGTAGAATTGGTTGAAGCGATTCCGCGCACGAAGGCGAACAAATGGCGACCCGTGATGAGCAAGGTGAAAGTGAAAAGTGAAAAGTAAAAGTGTTTTGCGTTTTTATTTTTACAAACATTGAATCTCGAAAGATGCCGGAAGATTTACAAAAATTAATCAAAGACGCGCGGGTTTCCGCCGTTAAAATCGCTTCGGAAAATTATTCGGAGAGCGAAATTGCGGCGGCGATTCGGCGGAACGCGGAGAATCTCGGCTGGGCGGACGGCGAGCGCGGCGCGTTCGGGAAAATGATTCGGGAAGGCGCGAAAGTTTTGGTCAAACCGAATTTCGTAACTCATAAAAATCAAGGTAAAGACGGACTTTTGCCGCTCATCACTCATCAATCAATTATCAAAGCGGTCGTCGCGGAAGTCTTAAAGGCAAATCCGAAACAGGTTATCGTCGGCGACGCTCCCATTCAAAGTTGCGATTTGGACGCGCTTCTGCGTGAAACAAAACTCGATGAATGGGCGGAAAATCTGCAAAAGGGCGATGCGCGTTTCAAGGGAATCGTTGATTTTCGCCGCACCGTCTCCAGATTTGTCGGCGGCGTTCGCATCGCCGAAGAAAATCGCCGTCCGGCGGAAAATTTCGTGCTTTTCAATCTCGGCAAAGACAGTTTGCTCGAACCTTTGACCGACGGTAAAAATTCGTTTCGCGTCACGAATTACGACCCGCGCCTGATGGCGAAAACGCATTCGCCCGGCAATCATCAGTATTTGGTGGCGCGGGAAGTCATCGAAGCCGATGTCGTGATAAATCTGCCGAAACTGAAAACGCACAAAAAAGCGGGCATCACGAACGCGCTCAAAAATCTCGTCGGCATCAACGGCAACAAGGAATTTCTGCCGCATCACCGCGTCGGCGGCGCGGCTGACGGCGGCGACTGCTACCCGAAAAAGGATTTGGTGAAACGCGGTTTGGAATATATTTTCGATTGGCAAAATATGACCGAATCGGCGGCGAAGGGAAAAATGCTGGCAGCCGCCGGGACGCAGTTGGCGAGAATGACGCGGCTGCAAGGCGACGAAATCGGCATCGAAGGCGCGTGGTCGGGCAACGAAACCGTGCCGCGAATGTGTCTCGATTTAAACCGTGTTTTGCTTTACGGCAAAGCGGACGCGAGTTTTGGCGACGAAATTCAAAGGCGCGTGCTGCACGTCGTTGACGCGGTCATCGCCGGACAAGGCGACGGACCGCTTGCCCCGGACGCGCTGCCGCTCGGTTTAATTCTGGCGGGCGTCAACGCGACGGCGGTTGATTGGGTCGGCGCGATTCTGCTCGGTTACGACGCACGGAAAATTCCGCTGCTCACACATTCATTTGAAACTTTCCGCTGGCGTATCGCCGATTTCGCGCCGCCGGAAATCGAACTTCTCGGTGATTGGGCGGAAAATTTAATCGAATTGGCGAGCAATCAAAAAGTTAAACATCCGGCGGGCTGGCGCGACGCGAAAGCGGAAAACGCGAACGATTAGTTTTATAGAGGAAAGGTTGATATTTCACAATTTATGCTGATGGAGAAAACGATTCGGAATAGATGAGAGTTGATAGATAATAGCTGAGAGATAAAAGACTAACTAACCTATCAGTTATCATCTTTCATCTCTCATCTCTTCCGAAGTAAAAAAACTGAAAAATTATTCAGCACAAAATTTGAAACACCATCAAGGAAAGATGACGACAATCAGCAACTACGAAGAATACGCGCGGGCGGCACTCGACAAATTTGCGCGGCAGGACGCGGCGGAAAAATATCTGCTGGTTGACGCGCTTAAAGATTTAAAGCCGCAGACGATTCTCGATTTAGGCTGCGGCGCGGGACAGGACATTTTGCCGTTCGTCGAGAAAACCGCCGCTTTTTGCATCGGCTTGGACTACGCGGCGGAACTCGGCGCGATTGTCGGGAGTGTTTTCGGGAAAGGCGAATCGAAAAATCAAACGGCGTTCGTGCGTTCGACCGGCGAAAAAATGCCGTTTGCCGACGCGAGTTTCGATGCCGTTTTGTGCCGCGTCGCGCTGCCGTATATGCACAACCGCCGGACGATTGCCGAAGTCGCCCGCGTTTTGAAAACGGGCGGCGTGATTCTTTTGAAAACCCACGCGCCCGCGTTTTATTTTGAACTTTTGAAGAATCGCGCGAAAACTTTTAACCCGAAACAAATCGCGTATCCGCTGATTTGTCTGGCGGGCAGCGGCTGGCATCAGATGACCGGCAAACAACTGACGGCGGGCTTTTGGGCGGGCAAAGAAATTTTTCAAACTGAAGCCTTTATAAAAAGCGAGTGCGCGAAAAATAATCTGCGAATCGAACGCCAACTCGCCGACACGAACGCGCAAACGCCGTCGTTTTTTATCAGAAAAGTTAAAGTGTAAAATTGAATTTTCTTGGCGAACTTTGCGCCTTTGTGAGAGAAATCATTTCCCGCCAAGGCGCACAGTTCGCCAAGGAAATCGAAAGTTTCAATGAGCGAAAATCGAAATATACTCGCCAAATTAAAATCGAATCTGCCGTGGCTCGTGCGCTATCCGTTTAATCGCGCACAGACATTTCTCGAAAAAGACTCAAACCAAAAAAAACATATTATTTTCACCATCGCCAATCATTTTGAACCGGCGTGGAAAACGGGCGGCGGACACGACCTCGACACGCAGCGGCGGCGGCTTGACGAATATCATAAATTAGCGCGAAAAACGGGCGAAGTCGTGATTGATGCCGACGGCACAAAGTTTCGCCACACAAATTTTTATCCGGCGGAGCAATACGATTTTCAGATTCTCGAACAAATGGCGGCGATGCAGTCGGAAGGTTTGGGCGAAGTCGAAATTCATCTGCATCACGGCGTTGAGAAACCTGACACGGCGGAAAATTTGCGGAAATCTTTGACCGAATTTCGTGATTGTCTGGCGGAAGAACACGCTTGCCTGTCGCGTTTTGACGGGAAAGGCGAGCCGAAATATGCGTTTGTTCACGGCAATCTTGCGCTCGGCAATTCGGCGAATGGAAAATACTGCGGCGTTGATAATGAAATACAGATTTTACAGGAAACGGGTTGCTACGCCGATTTCACTTTGCCGTCCGCGCCCGACGAAACGCAGATTCCCGTCATCAATCAAATTTACGAATGCGCGTTGCCGCTGACGGAAAAAATGCCGCACCGGAAAGGCGTTGAAGTTGCGGTTTTTGGAAAACAGCCGCAATTGCCGCTGATATTCACCGGACCGCTGGTTTTTAATTGGACGCGGCGCATCAAAAAACTGCCCGTTCCAAGAATCGAAGACGGTGCTTTGGCTGATAATCAGCCGTCTGATTTATCTCGATTCAACCGTTGGAAATCGGCGAATATCACGGTCAAAAATCGCCCCGAATGGATTTTCGTCAAACTTTACTGCCACGGATTTTTCGATGCCGACCAATCGGCGTGCATCGGCGAAAAGGCGCGGCAATTTTTTTCGGAAATCATCGAAAACGGCGAGAAAACGGGTGATTACGCGGTTCATTTCGCGTCGGCGCGGGAAGCGTTCAATATCGTTTCGGCGGCAATTGACGGCAAAACGGGAACGCCGCACGAATTTAGAAATTACCGGCTGCAAACGATTATGAGCGAAACGAAACATCACGCGCAAACTCAAGAACAAGCGACGATATATTAGCAGCAGCAACGATGGCAAATCCGCTCGACACATTAAAAAAAATGAAAGGCAAAAGCTGGACGGAACTGCGAATGCGCGGCGAACAGATGATTGCCGCCCGCACCGACCAAATCGGTTTAAGCGGAAAACTGCCGACCGACGAAGAATTTTTCGCGCTCATTGACGATTCATATTTCGGCGGCGAAACGCCGACCGCGACTGATTTGTTCGTCAAGTTTTACGAAGACGCAGAATATAGTTTCTTCCCGTCGTTCCGGCAAAAAGCGCAGACTTTAGAAACTTCCCGAACGCTTTTCGGCGCGGAGAGCGAGCAAAAAATTCTCGAAAAAGCGGAAAAAATCGTCGCCGGAAAATTCGATTTACTCGGTTTTGAGAATTTAGATTTCGGCGCGGAAATTGATTGGCATTACGAACCGCTTTCCGGCAAACGGTCGCCGCTGAAACATTGGAAACAGTTCGACGAACTCGACGCGGAAGAAACCGGCGATAAGAAAATCGTCTGGG
The DNA here is from genome assembly GCA_026786155.1 of Pyrinomonadaceae bacterium. Taxonomy (GTDB): domain Bacteria; phylum Acidobacteriota; class Blastocatellia; order Pyrinomonadales; family Pyrinomonadaceae. Next base: position 2,841 of record JAJAYR010000478.1, on the reverse strand, counting down.
AACTGAATCGGCAACAGTATTTTTTTAATCTGGGCGCGGCGTTTTGGCTGACCGGCGACGAGCGATTCGCCGAATGTTTCGTGCATCATCTCGAAAGCTGGATGAAACAAAATCAGCCGGGAATCGGCGTTAATTGGGTGAGCAGTTTAGAGGTTTCATTTCGCGTAATTTCGTGGATTTGGGCGTTTAATTTTTTTAAGGAAGCGGCGATTTTCACGCCCGAAATTTTTCAAAACGCGCTGAAATTCGTTTATCTGCACGGCAGACATCTGGAAAAATATCTCTCGACTTATTACAGCCCGAACACGCATCTGACGGGCGAAGCGTTGGGGCTTTATTATCTCGGAACGCAGTTTCCGTTTTTCAAAGCGGCGAAAAATTGGCGCGAAACGGGAACGCGAATTCTGTTCGCCGAACTCGACCGGCAAATCTTGAACGACGGCGTTTATTTCGAGCAGTCAACCTGGTATCAGCGTTACACGGCGGATTTCTACACGCATTTTTTTATCTTAAAAACTCTGAACGGCGCGGCGGGCGATAAAGATTTGCAGACGAAACTCGACGAAAAACTGCAATCGCTGACGGATTTTTTGATGTTCGCCACTCGTCCCGACGGCACGACTCCGATTATCGGCGATGACGACGGCGGCAGACTGCTGCCGCATTCAAACGGAAAGTCCGACGATTTTCGGGCGGTTTTATCAACGAACGCGGTTTTGTTCGAGCGCGGCGATTATAAATTTGTCGCCGGAGACTTGGCGGAAGAAACGCTCTGGCTTTTGGGAACGGCGGGTAAGCATAGTTTTGAAAATTTACCGGCGTACCAACCGGATAAAAATTCGGCGGCGTTTGAAAACGGCGGCTATTTCGTGATGCGCGACGGTTGGGCGAAAAGCAGTAATTTTCTGCTCGTGGACTGCGGCGCAGTCGGCGCACTTTCCGGCGGACACGGACACGCCGACGCGCTGGCGATTGATTTAGCCGTCGGCGGACGAACGGTTTTGGTTGACGCGGGAACTTACAGCTATCACGAATCCGCCGAAATGCGTGATTATTTTCGCGCTTCCGAAGCGCACAATACTTTGACGATTGACGACGCATCGCAATCGGAGGCGAACGGTAAATTTAGCTGGAAAACCAAAGCGAACGCGCAACTGCAAAAATGGATTTCGCAGCCGCGCTTCGATTTTTTTGAAGGTTCGCACGACGGCTACCTTCGGCTGGACGCGCCCGCGACGCACACGCGCAGCATTTTGTTTTTGAAAAACGATTATTGGATTCTGCGCGATTTCGTCGAAACTTCCGGGACGCACGATTATCAACTCAATTTTCATTTTGATGCGGGCGCGAATCCGGCGATTGAAACGGCGGAAAACGGCGCGGTTTTTGTCAATGACGCGGCAAGCAACGCGCGGTTTTTCACGTTCGGCGACAACGGCGAATGGCGACAAAAAACAAGTTCGATTTCCAATTTATACGGCAGAAAAATTGACGCGCCGCATTTACAGTTTGCCTCAAGCGGCGCGGGAGCGCAGGAGTTTTTCACATTTATTTTGCCGCACGACGCGGGCGAAAACGCGCCGGAAGTTCAGGAAATCGAAGTCAGCGGCGGACGCGCCTTCGTCGTCAGTTTTCGCGGTTACCAGGATTTATTCGTTTTCGCCGACGGCGAGCAAATCGTCCGCACGGAAATTTTCAACACGAATTTTCGCTTTCTCTGGGCGCGTTTGAGTGCGGGCGAAAAGCTGCCGGAAGAATTCGTGATGCTTGGCGGAACGCATTTTTCGCTTGACGGCAGGGAAATCGTCCATCAAACGCACGAACTCGAATTTGCGGCGGCGCGGCGCGTTGCTAACAAATTAAATGTGAACACGTCAGAAAACGCCTTCAGCATCTCGCTTAGGCGAAAATATTCGACGACTTATATTTTGAAAAATCAGGATTAACCGCCGATTTCAATGGTGCTTTGATTTGATACAGGCACGGCTTTTGCATTTATCGAAAATACAAATTTATAAACAAGGAGATTTTCGATTTTATGCAAGACATTCAAAACATTCCGAACCCCGATGTGAATTCGCCCGAAACCGATGAAGATTACGGCAGAATTCCGCATTCCGACATCGAAAGACCGAACGATTCGATTCCTGTGCCGCCCGATGAAATGCCGCCGCCGGTGATTGACGAGCCGACCGATGTCGAGCCGCAGCCGAAGATTGACGAAGACAATACCGAACCGAAGATGATTGTTTGAAGGATTATAAAAACGCGCAAAGCCGTCAGATTTTTGCGCTCTTAACTTTTGCGCGACGTTTGTGATAGAAGTATCTTGAACGACAAAAGCGGTTTTTATCGAATAAACAGCGAATAGTTGACAGTGAATAACGAACAGTTACGCTCGCGGCGTTGTTCGTTATTCGCTGTCAGCTATTCGTTGCTAAATAAAGAAAACAATCCGTGACCGTCAGTATATTTTCCGCTCAATTGCGTAATCTTATAGCTGTATTACATTCGATTGAAGTTAATTTAATTAATCTCACACAACCTTTTCCTTCCATTTTCCGCGTTTGAAAAGAATCGCCGAGACGACGGTTAAAAGCGAAAATGCCATCGTAATCGCCCAGAAAACGCCGTTCGGTCCGAGACCAAAATGATAGGCGAACAAATAGGCGAGCGGAATTTCAAACAGCCAGAAAATGAACAGATTGATAAACGTCGGTGTCCAGGTGTCGCCCGCGCCGTTGAACGCCGCTTCCAAAACCATTCCGAAGGCGTAAAACACGAAACCGTAAGCGACGATGTGCAGACAATCCGTGCCGTAAGCCAAAACAACCGCTTCGT
>JAJAYR010000477.1 GCA_026786155.1 Pyrinomonadaceae bacterium | reverse complement strand
CCCTGATACGAGCCGAAAAAGAAAACGCGGTCGCGGACGCCTCTGCCGCCCAAAGTTACGCCGAACTGCGAACGGTCGAGCGGCGGGCGTTCGATGCCGCGAGCCTTGATAAAAGGTTCGTTGGCGTTCAAAACGCGATTACGCAAATAATAATAAACATTGCCGCGAAAATCGTTCGTCCCGCCGCGTGTAACCGCTTCGACGTTGCCGCCCGCGTTGCGCCCGTTGGAAGCGTCGTAGAGGGAAGTCTGCACGACGAATTCCTGCAAACTGTCCGGCGCGGGAACGGCGATGTTCGGCGTGGAATTCGTGCCGATTGAATTAGCATCAACGCCGTTGATGCGAACTGTGTTTGAAGTCGTGCGCTGTCCGTTAACGGAAATCGTCGCGTCGCCGCGCCCTAATTCCGTCGTGTTGGAAACCGACGACTGCGCTCCCGGACTCAAGGTTAAAAGCTGCTGGAAATTTCTGGTCGGAAGCGGCAGTTGGTTCAGCGTTTCGCCCGTAATCACGCGCCCGTTCTGCGAAGTTTCCGTTTGCAGAACCGGCGTTTCCGCCGTTACCGTAACAGTATTCGGGTTTGCGCCCGCCACTGCTAAAGGAACATCGAGCGTCGTCGTTTGCGTGATATTGACGACGGCTTCGGCACTAACGGTTTGAAAACCGGCGGCGGTCGTTTCGAGGCGGTAACGTCCGGGCGGTAGAAGCTGAAACGCGAAATTGCCGTCGCCGCCGGTCGTCGTTTCGCGTTCCGCGTTCGTGCCGAGATTCGTTATTTTAACCGTCGCGCCCGAAACGATTGCGCCGTTCGGGTCGGTAATCGTGCCGGTCAATTGTCCGGTCGTGCCTTGCGCGAAACCGTTTATCGAAAAGATAAACAGCGAAAAAATTAAAGTTAGCCAACTGATTTTATTTTTAAACATTGTGTCCTCCAACCAATTTATTATGGCAAAAAAAATGAACGTCCGTTTTTGATTAATGATATTAAAAACAAAAACTTATTTATTGATATAAATTTTAAGTTTCCGTCGTCGTCTTGTGTTTGATAGTTTCTTTTTTGAAGCGAACGAGTCTTTGTTCGCTCAAAACTCCGTAGCTGAAAATCTTCGTCAAATAGTTTAACGCCTGGTCGTCCGTTAAACCGAGATGCAGATTGCCGCCGAACAGTTTTTCGACCAGGAAATAATTGAAAAACTGCATATAAGCGACCGTGAAACCGACCGCCGGGTCAACGCCGCTTCGCAAATCGCCGCGTTCGATTGCCGACGCGAATTTTTCTTCAAACAATCGCCGGAATTTTTCCGCCAAGCCTTCAAACATTTTGCGAAAATGGCGATTCTGAAATTCCAGCACGTCAATATACATCAGCAGCCAAAAATCCTGATGTTGGTCAACCATTTCGCCAATCATTTCGCCGAGTCGCCGCATATCCTTCGGGTCGAGCGGTTCGTCGAGTTCTTCCAAAATATCTTTTAACTTCTGGTCAATCACGATGAGATAACGATTGATGATTGATTCAAATATCGCTTCCTTCGTTTCAAAATAGTTATAGACATTGCCCAGCGAGATGTCGGCGCGTTTGGCGATGTCGCGCATCGAAGTCGCGTGAAAACCTTGTTTTATCAACAATTCTTTGGCGGCGCACTCGATTCCGGTTTTTCTCTCTTCAATTTTTTCGTGACTAAGTTTGGGCATCGAACAAAAACGAACGCTCGTATTTTTATAATGCGGAAAAAGACTTATGTCAAGCCGCGAGAAGATACATTGCCAACTTCCACCGACAAAACACCGCCCGCCGTTAAACCGCTGATTAAAGTATCGGGATTTTGCGGTCAACGCGCCGCATAATTTTTCCGATGTCCAGATTCGCTTGCCGGAACGCGGATTCCGGTGCGACCTTCGCGCCCGATGGCGAGCAAAGAAGTTTGAGCGTTTGTTTTGGGAGGCATAATCACCTAAGCAAAATCGTCCGAAACTTCTGTTCACCTGCTTAATTTAATAAAAAATTGCCAAGCCTGATTACTTTCAACGATTGCGCCCGTATTTCTCGTGGCTCGAAACCCAATCGCTCGACGAAATTGCCGAACCGAGCGAAATTTCTCCGGCTAAAACGACACCCGCGACGATTTCGGCTAATTTGTTGACCGTGCCTCTGCCGACGCAGCCGAGAACCGACAGGCATTCGCGCTGGGTCGCCAAAGCCGTTCCGCCGCCGTGCGTGGCGACGATTAAAGACGGAATCGTGATGGAAATATACAAATCTTTTTCGGGCGTAATTTCCGAATAAATAATTCCGGCGGAACTCTCCGAGACGTTCGCCACGTCCTGCCCGCAGGCGATGAACATCGCCGTAATGCCGTTGGCGGAATGTGCGCCGTTGTTGTTCGCGCCGGACATAAACGCGCCGACGTTCGCCACGCCCGAATGATAAGTTAAAGATTCGGGTTCGACGCGCATATGTTCGATTAAAACGCTGCGCGGAACGGTGCATTCGGCGGTTACGCGCTTGCCGCGCGTTCGCATAATGTTGACCTGCGAAGCCTTTTTGTCGGTGGCGAAATTCGATTCGAGATAAAAATGCGCGATGCCTTCGTAGTTGTCAATTATCCAACTGCACGCCGCAAACGTGGCGCGTCCAACCATATTCTGCCCCGCCGCGTCGCCGGTCGTGTAATTAAACCGCAGGAAAACGAATTTATTGGAAGTGTAGGAATCAATGTCTTTGAGTTTGGCGACGCTCGAAGTCGCCTCGGCTTCTTCGGTGATTTTCGCGGTATTTTCGACGACCCACGAAACGAATTTACGTCCGGCGCGAGCATCGTCGAAAACGAACACCGGCGCCCGCTGCATCGCGTCGGCGACGACGGTGCATTTCACGCCGCCCGATAAATTCAAAACCTTGATGCCGCGATTATACGAAGCGATTAAAGTTCCTTCGCTGGTGGCGAGCGGAATCAAAAATTCGCCCATCGCGTATTCGCCGTTGACTTTCAAAGGTCCAGCGAAGCCGACCGGAATCTGCGCCACGCCCGTAAAATTTTCACAGTTGCCGTTGACGCTGTGCGGGTCGAACGAATAATTTCGCAGGTGTTCGAGCTTCGCGCCCGAATACTTTTCGACGAAATCCTGACGCGCTTTGATGGCTTTTTCCGAAAAATCGTCTTCCTCGTCGCGCGGAATTCTGACTTCCAGATTTTCGATTTCGGCGATGGAATCTTCGACTTCGACTTTCAGAGAGCCGTAGCCTTTGGCTTTGACGGCGATTTCGATTTTGTGTTTGCCGTGTTCGAGATTGCCGGTTAGGGCTTGCACGAGAAGAATTTTTTTGAGCGGAAACGAAATCGGATTTTGTTCCGAAACCGTTTCGGCGGAAACGAAAACGCCGTCGCCTAAATCGAACGTGATTTTGTCTTTCGGAATTTCTCTGCCGTTGATTTTAACGGATTTGAGTTCGGAAAATTCGACATCGGTCAGACGATTTTTAATCGCAAACTGCACGCCGTTTTCAACATTTTTCAAGCTGTTGGTCGTATAAAGCTGTCGGAGCAGCATACTCGGAATCGGAAAGAAAGCCATAAATTTTAGTTTGTCCTTTGATTGGTTTGGAAAGCGTTGCTGAATTTTACTTTTGTTCGCGGATAAATTCAAATTTTGCGGCGGCTTTAACGATTCAAACATCTGCATTAAAATGTCTTTATGAAAATTTTCGGTTTTATTTTCTTCTTTTCGGCAATGCTTTCAATTTCCGTCAACGCGCAATGGCAAAAACAGACGGTTGAT
>JAJAYR010000476.1 GCA_026786155.1 Pyrinomonadaceae bacterium | reverse complement strand
GGATAGTTCTGGTGATTTTTTTGATTGCGACGGCGGCGATGACGTTTTTCGTGTTAAAAAAAGCCGTTAAAATGGCGATTCGCGCGGCGATTGTCGCAATCATTCTGCTGATTGCCGCAGTCGGCGGCGCGTCTTTATGGTGGTTCGGCACGAGTTCCGAAAAACCGCCCGCGACGATTAAAAAATCCCGCTGATACTCGAATGTTTCATTACCTCAAACGATTTTTCTCACGCTATAAAAATCTTTCCGGCAATGTTTTCGCCCTGAGTCTGGTCAGCCTTCTAAACGACACTTCGAGCGATATTATTTATCCGCTGCTGCCCGCGTTTCTGGCTTTGACGTTGGGCGCGTCGCCGTTTGCCATCGGTTTAATCGAAGGTTTCGCCGAATCGGTCGCCGCGTTTCTCAAACTTTTTTCCGGCTATCTGAGCGACCGATTCGAGCGGCGCAAACTTCCCGTTTTCGTCGGCTACGCGCTGGCGAGTCTGGCGCGACCGATGCTTTCGTTCGTCGGCAGTTGGCAGCAGGTTTTGTTCGTCCGCGTAACCGATAGAGTCGGCAAAGGCATTCGCGGTGCGCCGCGCGACGCGATTATCGCCGCGAGCGTGCCGGAAGACAAACGCGGTCTGGCGTTCGGATTCAACCGCGCCGCCGACCATCTGGGCGCGGTCATCGGTCCGATTATCGCTTTTATATTGCTTTCCTATTTCGCCGCCGACACGAGCCAACCGACCGCCCTCGAATATCAGAGAGTTTTTCTTTACGCTTCGATTCCCGTCGTTTTGGGATTGTTCGTCATCGTTTTTTTCGTCAAAGAATCGCCGAAGGAAATTGCGACCGCCGTCGAACCGCCGAAAATCAAATTATCCTTAAAAGAATTCGACGGCAATTTCAAACGGCTGCTCGTCGTCGTCGCGCTGTTCACATTATCGAATTCGACCGACGCATTTTTGCTGCTTCGCGCCCAGCAAGCCGGAATCACGCCCGCCATTTTGCCGCTTTTGTGGATGTTCCTGCATTTGAGCAAAGTTTTCAGTTCGCTGATTTTCGGCGATTTATCCGATAAAGTCGGGCGCAAAACTTTGATTTTCGCGGGCTGGATTTTATACGCGCTCGTTTATGCCGGTTTCGCCTTCGTCAGCGAAGCGTGGCAGGTGTGGACGTTATTTTTGATTTACGGCTTTTATTTCGGGCTGACCGAAGGCGTGGAAAAAGCGCTGGTTGCCGATTTAGTTCCGAATGAGAAACGCGGCACGGCGTTCGGGTTTTATAATCTGGCGTTCAGCATCACGGTTTTTCCCGCTTCGATAATTTTCGGCGCGGTGTGGACTCGATTCGGCGCGAGTGCGGCGTTCTTAATCAGCGCGATGATTTCGATATTTGCCGCTTTTATACTTTTAACGGTTCAAACTAAACAAAAAGCGTCCGGTTGATTTTGAGGATTCAAGCAGCTTTTTCAAAAACTCTTTCCCTGATTTCACGTTCGATGTCGGTAACTGTCGGACCGTCTAAAAATTCTTCGCCGCAATTTCTACAGACTCTCGCTTTAATGTTTTGATAAACAAACTTTTGCCCGTATCTTTCAAAAGTTACGGAAACTAATTTGTCTTCGGTTTTTCCGTCGCAAATCTCACATTTATTCATAATCATAAATCGTAATGAAAAGAATTTTATCGCCCGCCAAACGACAGACGACTTCGATGTTTACTCCGTTCAAAGCTCGTCCCAATATAACATATCGCACACCGCGAACATCGTCTGTCTGTTTGATGACTGATTCGCAGGTTTCAACGGCATTCAGAATATCATCGGTAGTGAAGCCGTAAAGCGGCAATTTATCAAAAAGCGTATGGCGCGTGAATTCATATTCACCGCGTAAAATTTTTAATTTAATTCGACTTAAGAAATTCATTAAAAGTCATTTCTATTTCCAATTCTTTTCCTTCTTAAACCTCTTGACTATCATCTCGCGCCGCATTTTCGGCAGATGGTCAATAAATAATTTGCCGTTGCAATGATCGGTTTCGTGCTGAAAACATCGCGCCGCGTAGCCGTCGGCTTCACGCTCGAACCATTCACCTTTTTCGTTCTGCGCCCGCAGAGTCGCTTTCGCGGCGCGGACAACGACCGCCGGAACTTTGCCGAGCGACAGACAGCCTTCCGCGCTCGACTGCTCGCCGGACTGTTCAATTATTTCAGGATTCGCCGCGACGAGTTTGATGCCTTCGCAATCCATTACGAAAAGCCGCCGCGACAGCCCGATTTGCTGCGCCGCCAGCCCGACGCCTTCCGCGTCATACATCGTTTCAAACATCTCGGCGCAGAGATTTTCCAATGCTTCATCAAAAACTTCGACGGGTTTGCAAATTTCGGCGAGAACTTTTTCGGGATATTCGGTGATTTTTCTGACAGCCATATTCTTAAATAGTTAACAGAAGGCAGTCGGCAGACGGCAGAAGGCAGGAAGCAGAAGTCGAAAGACAGTTAGATTCGAGATACGCAGATTAAAATTGAAATCTTACACTGCTGACTGCAACTGC
>JAJAYR010000475.1 GCA_026786155.1 Pyrinomonadaceae bacterium | reverse complement strand
TCAACCGGCAAAAAATCCTTCGCCTGAAAAAAGATTTCCGGGAAAGCGACGAGGTTAAAGTTGTTCCCGGCGCGGTAAGTTTGTTTTGACTGAAAACCGTCGGCGTTCGGTTCGCGGTAATCTTCCAAAGTTTTTTCCTGCACGTTCAGCAAAATATACTGCCGAATTCCCGCCCGCGCATACGCCGCGCCTTTCGTGTGGCGGTCATAACCGAGAGTCGAGTCGGCAATTTCAACAATCAAAAGAATTTCGTTCGGTGTCGGGTGCGAATTTTCATATTCGTCGGTTCGCGGAACTGCCAGCACGATATCCGGTTCAGGCTCGGAAAAACCATCCAGCCAAATCGGATTTTGGTTGCGGAGAAATACATCATCGCCTAGACCTCTGTAAAAAACTTTGGCTATTCGGTCGTTTGCCGACGAATGTTTTGTTCCTTTGGGCATTTTTTCAACTATCACTCCGTTCAAAAGTTCGATTCGGTCATCTTCATCAAACACTCCGCTTTCAATCATTAAGTCGTATTCTTCGACCGTAATTTGACGCAGTTTCAGAGTTTCGCCGTTGAAATTGCCGATGACGGGTTTTGATTGAGAAGAAATTTCGATAACAGCCGACATATTTTTTTACCTCGAAAGAATTCTAATTCATTTCGCTTGTTTTGTGAATAATTTGATTTCCAATATAAATTATTGTAAATTCAGCTATGGAAAAGCTGAACATTTTATTTTTCGTTTCGTTTCTTTTGTTTCTCCCGCTGACGATTTTCTCCCAAAAAAAATCGGTTGATTTAATCGTTCAAAACGGCACGGTCGTTACGATGGACGCGAATCGGCGCGTTATCGAAAACGGCGCGGTCGCCGTTGATAAAGACGCAATCGTCGCCGTCGGAACTGCCGCCGAAATTTCGCAACAATTCAAAGCCAAACAAACAATTGACGCAACTGGAAAAGTGATTATTCCGGGTTTGATTAACACGCACACGCACCTTCCGATGGTGCTTTTTCGCGGCATCGCCGACGATTTGGATTTGCAGGAATGGCTGACGAAGTTTATTTTTCCCGCCGAAGCCAAAAATGTGACGGAAGATTTTGTGCGCGTCGGAACGCGGCTTGGACTCGCGGAAATGATTCGCGGCGGCACGACGACGTTTTGCGATATGTATTATTTTGAGGACGCTATCGCGGACGAAACTTTCAAAGCCGGTGTGCGCGGCGTGTTGGGCGAAACGCTGATTGATTTTCCCGCTCCCGACAACAAAACCTTTGCCGACGCGAAAATTTACGCTGAAAAATTTGTTAAAAAATGGCAGGGAAATGCTCTTATCACTCCGGCAATTGCGCCGCACGCGCCTTATACGGTTTCGGAAGAACATTTGATTGAAGCTAAAAATCTGGCTGACAAACTCGACGCGCCGCTCGTGATGCACCTCGCCGAAGCGCAGAGCGAAACCGATTTTGTGATGAAAACTAAAGGAATGCGTTCGATTGCCTACGTCAATAAAATCGGGTTTTTGAGCGAACGATTAATCGCGGCGCACGTCATTCAGGCGACGGACGAGGAACTGGCGATTTTGAAAAAATTCAACGTCGGCATCGCGCACAATCCGCAGTCAAATATGAAACTCGCCGCCGGTGTCGCGCCCGTTCCGCAGATGTTGAAGATGGATTTGGCAGTCGGTTTAGGGACGGACGGCGCGGCATCGAATAACGATTTGAGTTTGTGGGAAGAGATGGACACGGCGGCGAAACTGCACAAATTGATTTCCGGCGACCCGAAGGTTTTGACGGCGCAGCAGGCGTTTGAAATGGCGACGATTCGCGGGGCGCGGGCGCTGCATTTGGAAAAACAAATCGGTTCGCTGGAAACGGGAAAACGCGCCGACATCGTGATTTTAGATTTCGACAGTTTGAATCAAACGCCGTTCTATAATGTTTATTCGCATCTGGTTTATGCGACGAAAGCGAGCGATGTCCGCACGGTAATAATTAACGGAAAAATCGTAATGCGCGATAAAAGGTTGCTCACACTCGACGAAAATGCTATAAAGAAAGACGCAAACGCATATCGTCAAAAAATCATCAATAGTTTATCAAAATAAAGAAAGTGGGTTTTCAGCAAAACACGCTCAAAAGACGTTTTCTTTAAAATTTATTGGACGGATTTTTTGAACGCGGAAGATTTAAGTCCGAAGGCTGTTATTTTAAGGAGACTCGAAAATGCCGCTCAATATCAGAAGTTTGTTAGCTTCGTTTTTACTAATTTTTACAATTTCAATTTTAGGTTCGGCGCAGACATCCGGCGATGTGATGCGTGAGCGCGTGGCGAAGGCGAAGGCGTTTATCGCGGTCAGAAATTACAACGCGGCAATTTACGAACTCGAAAACATCCGGCGCGAAACGAGCGACCCGACCGTCAACAGCGTTACTAATGTGCTGATGATGAACAGTTTTCTCGAACAGGGCGACTACAAACGCGCCCAGGATTTTTTGGGCGAACTCTCCAAATCAATCAAGCCGAACGCTTCGGAAAATTATTTTGCCGTCGCCGGGCAAGTCGTCAAGGGCGCGAAAAATCAAATGGAGCGTTATCGTGCGCTCGGCTTAAGCGTTTCCGACCGCAATTTGCCGAAGGACGCGGTGAACGATGTTGATAAAATGCGCGAAACGCTCGAAAAAGTCGTCGAGCAGACGAAGGTTTTAAGTAAAAACAAAGCGCAGACTTCCAACGCGATGGCTTTGATGGAAGAAGCGACGAGCGTTCGCGGCACACTCGCCCGCGACAATTTCGACGCGAGCCGCTGGAAAAACGAAACTGCCGACGCGCGGGAAGATTTGGCAAATTCGAGAAGCATCGTCATCAACGCCGTCAGCGAAACGCCGACTGAAAATACCTTGCCGAACACTATTGCCGACAATTTAAACTCCAACTCGACGATAAGCAACCCGCCGAAAGCAAACCAAACCGCACCAACTTTTCAGCCTGTTCCAACTTCCGCCGAAAAAATCGAAACCGCCAGAGCCGAGCCGACCAATAAAGCGATTGTCGCTGAAAGACTGCCGGAGGAAATCAAAAAGCCGACGGAAACGATAAACGCCGGAAGTTCGGACGATTCAATTCAGCCAAGCCGAACACGCCGCGTTGAAACTCCGAAAACAGAAACCGTTGCCGCCAAAGCGGAAACCAAAACCGAACCGCCGGTAGTGTCTGAAACCGACGAACCGAAAAATCAATCGCCGATTGCAGTCGGTTCTCTAATCGGCTATGCAACGCAAAAATCCAATCCGGTTTATCCGACGATGGCGAAAAGTATGCGTTTGACCGGCGTGGTTAAAATTGATTTGATAATTGACGAAAACGGGAAAGTTGCCGAAGTGCAGAATTTAAGCGGTCCGACGATGCTTCAGCGAGCGGCGACCGACGCGGTGAAAAAGTGGAAATTCAAACCGTTCATGCGCGACGGGCAAGCGACCAAGGCGACCGGCTTTGTCAGTTTTAATTTCAGCTTGTAAAATTTAGCGGGGCAGATTTTCTAAAGCGGTTGTTCCGAGGCGAACGACCGCTTTTTTTATTTGCCAAACGGAAGGACTGGAGCGCAAGCATCCTGCTTGCAATGAGCGCGAGAGCGCGAAAAAGTTGCGCGGAGATGAAACGGTCGAAGAT
>JAJAYR010000474.1 GCA_026786155.1 Pyrinomonadaceae bacterium | reverse complement strand
GCCCGACATACTCCACGCGAAAACGCCCATTTCCGCCGCTTCGTCCATTCGTTTGAAAACTCGTTCCCGAACGGCGCGATCTTCAGGCTGCTGGTTCTGCCAAATCGCGCAGTAACCGCATTTCATATTGCAGTGCAGAGTGGTTTCAAACATCACCATAAACGGGCGATTGAAACCGTGCCGCAGTTGTTTGAGAGCATTTTTGAACATCAAGCGTTTTTGCATATTTTTTGCCCTCGTTTAGAAATCAATCTCGAATTTAGCTTTCACCGAAGTTCCCAAGCTGTTGTAAAACTTTCCGTAGTTCGGACTGCCCAGATTGTTCTGCACATCGCGCGGGTTAAAATGATTGGTCAGATTAAACAGCGCGACACCGATGCGGGCGCGTTTGTTATCGAAAAACTGTAATTTGAAACCTTTGGTAACCTGCAAATCGAGCGACAGATACGTCGGAAGCCGTCCCGCTTGGTTACGCGCACCGACAAAATCGAGTCGTTCGTTGACGGCTGAAAAAGGAAAACCGGAGCGCATCTCAAACAGCGGCGCGACGCGGATGTCGTATTTTTTGGAAACGTCAAATTGCCCGTAAGCCAGAAAACGGTGCGGCGCGTCGAACGGCAAACGCCCGTATTCGTTCGGGCGCGCTACGAACGAAGGCGTATCGCCGAAAAATCTGTCCGCTGTGTTCAAATCGCCGCGCGAACGCGAAAAGACGTAGGAAGCGTTAAACTGCGCGAATCCGGGTTTGTTATAGACGAGCAGAAATTGCAGCTCTTCGTAGCGCGAACGCCCGCGACTGTTTAGCTGAAGCGCGCCCGTGCCGACGCTTCCTAAGATTGGTTCAACCAGCAAATCGTTTTTTGTAAATCTTTCGAGAAAACCGACGCGCATCGTCAAATCTTTGGTGATTCCGTGGTCAACCGAAAGGCTGTAGCGCACGGAGCGCGGCGTGCGGAGTTGTCCGCTGATTTGATTGCTGAAAAAACGCGGCTGGTCAATTACGCTCACGCCGTCGGCGGCGTAATTCGTCACGATGCGCTGCGGAATCTGTTCGATTGCGCCGTTTGGCTGGCGGTCGAAATAACCGGCATTCGACAATGAACGGTCGTAGAAAATTCCCACTCCGCCGCGAATGATTGTTCGCTGATTTTTCGACGGCGAAAACAAAAACGAAAATCGCGGCGCGAGATTGTTTCGCCCAGTTACGCCGTCGCGGTCAAAGCGCACGCCGTAATCGAGAGTTAATTTCGTATTCAAAATCCATCGGTCTTGAACGAAAGCGGCGGCTTCCGTGTATTTATAATCTATCGGCGCGGCGTTGGTAAAATCAATTCTCTGCGCCAAAGTCTGATTGAAACGGCGGATGGAAATCGGGTTGTAGCGCAGTTGCCCGCCGATGTTCGTGCGGTCAAGCTCGAAGCCGGTTTTAACTGAATGTGTTCCGTAAAATTTGAGCGGGCGCGTGTAATAAGTTTCCTGCCACTGAATTCGCTTTGTGCGGCGGCGCGTGTCGGCAAAATAACCGCCGCTGTTGGTTTCGGGCGCGATTGTGAACGGCTGATTGGATTTGGCGAAAACGTCAACGTCGAATGTTTTATAGCTGATTTCCGATGAGAGAAATGAAGCGTCTTTGAACACCGATTGCTCGGACACGGAAAAAAGCGTTCCGCGCTGTTTGTAGTTCGGAGTCGTCCGCGCCGGATTGAAAGTGTCCAATCCTAAATTGCGGAATTTTTGCGGAAAAATCGCCGCGTTAAATTTCAGAGCGTTGTTTTTATTGATGTTCCAGTCAATTTGCGTGAAGGAATTGAAGCCTTCCTGCACGATGTTATCGTCGGGTTTTGGCAGATTCGGCACGAAGTTTCGGGAAAAACGATATTCAAACGATTGCAGGAAAAACAATTTTTTCGGGATAACCGCGCCGCTGACCGTTATGCGCGGGCGAAACGAATCAATTTTGGTCGAAAAGACGTTGTGAAAAGTCGGGAAAAATCGGGCGACGGCAACTTTAAATTTATCGCCGCCGCCTTTGGTTTGCAGATTCGTTACGCCGCCCGTAAATCTGCCGAACTCCGCCGAATACGGGTTTTCCTCAATCTGGACGGTTTCGGCGGCTTCGAGCGGAATATCAAACGCGAGCTTGCCCGTCACCGGGTCGGTAACGTCCGCGCCGTTGACAGTGTAGCTGCTTTGTCCGGCGCGCGTGCCTTTTAAGTAATCGTTGCCGTTGCCGTCGCGCACCACGCCCGGAGTAAGGGAAATCGCGTTTTGATAATTGTCCGTTCGGAGCGGCTGCGTCTTTAATGTTTCAGAGCGGACGACGTTGGAAGTCGTCGTCTCCGACGTGCTTAATAAACCTTCTTCGGAGCGAATTGTTACCGATTCGTTGACCGTCGCCGTCAAATCAATTTCGAGCGACAAAATCGCGCCGGAAAGTAATTTGATTTCTTTCGTAACGCTCGATAATCCGTCGGCTTCAATCGTCAAAGCGTAATCGCCCGACGGCAGATTATCGAAAATAAAATCGCCAGCCGCGTTCGAAACGGTTTTGAGCGGCTTATCGGGCGTGGCTTTGTTGATTAAAGTCAATCTCGCGCCCGCGATAACGGTTGACTGCGCGTTTGCGGCATTGCTCGCCGCAGCCGTCCCCGACACCGCCAGCACCGTGCCTTTAATCGTTCCGGCATCGCCGACTGTTGCGGCAAAAATTGTTTGCCCGCAACTGACAATCAGCAATGCCGAAAGCGAGCGGATAAAGAGATTAAAGAAATATGTCTGAAGCGTGATTTTTTGTCGCCCGCACCTTGCGTAACGCTTTTTGGCTTTCATACGATTGCTCTTAGGGCAATCGTCGTGCCTTCTATAAAAACCTTATTTTTCGGGCGTTTTGAGTGTTTTCAGAGGTCGAGTGCCGTGGCAGCGCGCCGCCTCTGGCTAGGCGGCAGGCGGCAAAATGTCGCCGCTTCTTTTCGCTTTTGATAGTTGAATCGAAACGACAAAAAGCGGGTTGATGACTAATCAACCCGCTTTTTGCTTTCTAAGATTCTCCGCGATTTATTCCCGGCGGAAATCCCGTTATTACGTTTTTGAACGAATGTTTTACGTCTTGATTAAGCGGGAACTTTTCGCGCTGTTTCTCTGTCCCAATTACGGTGTTGGGCAATCGCGTTGATAAAACTTTGCGTCGTATCTTTGCCAATATCTTCGCTTAAAATCACGGCTTTATCGCTTTTTGTGCGTCCGGCGTAAGTTTCGTTTCTGACAAAATCAACGCCTTCGCCCGTCGCGGCAATGGCTTTGCAGTGGCGAAACGCTTCGTTGACGAATTCAATCGCGTCCGCTTCTTCGCTCAATTTATTGACGCTTTTTTCGCCGCCCGGAACGTAAACGGCATCCCATAAAACCGAAGCCGTAGTTCGCAGCGCGTGGTCAACTTTCATCTCATTGCCGTCCGCGTCTTTGACCGATTTCGATTTCATCCCGATAATTTTCGCCATTGCGCCCTGTTTTTCGATGGCGTTTTTCATCGTTTTGACATCGTTTGCGTCGAAACCGTCGGCGACGAGAAAAGCAATTTGACGGGTTTTAATCGTATCTTTGACCGTGTTCGCCATACTCAGAACGTCCGATTTTTTTACCTTCGCGTCTTTTTTGGGAATCGGCTGGTAATCGTCCGGGTTGGCGTCCGCCGGAAAACCCATATTCATCGGCAAATCGAGCTTTTGAGGAATTTCGATGCCGAGATTGGCGGCGACTTTCGCGGCGAGCGTTTCGTTGATTTGATTCAAGATATAAACCATTCTTTCACGAATCGAATTGACTTCGACTTTGCCGAGTTCAAAGCTGAGCGCGTTGACGATGTGCGTCCGCTCGTAATCGGTTTGACTGTCAAAGAACAGGGCGGCTTGCGTGAAATGGTCTCGAAAACTGTCGCTGCGAACGCGGATTTTATTGCCGTCGATTTTTTCCTGATACGACGTGAAACCGCCGTCTTTCGCCATCGATTGAAACGGACAGCCGCCGCCGAGCGTGTTCGGCTCATACGCGACTTTGCCTTCGTTAATCGTCTGGCGAAATTTAGAATCGCGCTGGTTATTGTGAATCGGCGCAAGCGGGCGATTAATCGGAATCTCGTGAAAATTCGGTCCTCCCAAGCGTGAAATCTGCGTATCCAAATAAGAATGCAGACGACCTTGCAGCAAAGGGTCGTTGGAAAAATCAATGCCCGGAACGATGTTCGTCGGCAGAAACGCGACTTGCTCGGTTTCGGCAAAATAATTGTCGGTGTTGCGATTTAAAACCATTCTGCCGACGATTTTCACCGGCACTAATTCTTCGGGAATAATTTTCGTCGCGTCCAAAAGGTCGAAATCGAATTTGTGTGCGTCTTCTTCCGGCACTAATTGTACGCCGAATTCCCATTCGGCAAACGCGCCCGATTCAATCGCTTCAAACAAATCGCGGCGGTGAAAATCGGCGTCGAAGCCGGAGATTTTCTGCGCTTCGTTCCACGCGATAGAGTGAACGCCGAGCTTCGGTTTCCAGTGAAATTTGACGAAAGTCGCTTTGCCCGCGTCGTTTATTAAACGGAAAGTGTGAACGCCGAAACCTTCCATCATTCGCAATGAACGCGGAATCGCTCTGTCCGACATTACCCACATAATCATATGCATTGATTCGGGCATCAAGCTGATAAAATCCCAGAAAGTATCGTGCGCCGAAGCCGCCTGCGGAATTTCGTT
>JAJAYR010000473.1 GCA_026786155.1 Pyrinomonadaceae bacterium | reverse complement strand
TTTCCGATTCGACCGTCAAACGCGAATGGCGCATTGCTAAGGCTTGGCTGCACGAGCAGCTTAAGGGATGAGGAATGAGGGATGAGGGATGAATCTGCATATTCAGATTTTTCATTCCTCATCCCTCATCCTTCATCCCTTCCCCAAACTATGACTCCCGAACGATGGCAAAAAGTTAAGGATATTTTTAGTGAAGCGGTTGACTTAAAAACTGAAGACCGCGCGAAGTTTTTGGACGAAGCGATCAACGGCGACGGTGAAATGCGCCGTGAAGTCGAAGAACTGCTCGCGGCGGACGCAGACGCGAAAACGCTTTTTAACGGTTTTTCACTTGTTCCGCCCGACAAAATCAAAAACAAAATCGGCAACTACCAGATTATAAAAAAAATCGGCGAAGGCGGAATGGGTGCGGTTTATTTAGCGGAACGCGCCGATTTGAAACAAAAAGTCGCGTTGAAAATCATCCGGCACGGCGCGGATTCAGACGTTATTGTGCGGCGTTTCCGGCGTGAACAGGAAATTTTAGCCGCGCTCGAACACGCGAATATCGCGCGGCTGCTCGATGTCGGCAGCGACGCGGACGGCACGCCGTTTCTGGCGATGGAATATGTCGAAGGCGAAGATTTAATGACGTTTTCGCAACGCAAAAATTTATCGGTCAGCGAAAAATTAAACTTGTTTCGCAAAGTTTGCGAAGCCGTCGCTTACGCGCACAGCCGACTTATCGTTCACCGAGATTTGAAGCCGTCGAACATTCTGGTCAACGAAAAAGGCGAACCGAAACTGCTCGATTTCGGAATTTCCAAAATTTTGGAGGAAAACGAATCCGAAGAAAAAGGCACGGTTACATCGTTCGGAATGCTGACACCGAATTACGCTTCGCCCGAACAATTTCGCGGCGAAACCGTTTCGACTTCAACCGATGTTTATTCGCTCGGCGTGATTTTATACGAATTATTAACTGACCGGCTGCCGTATGAAGTGGCGAATAAAAGAATTGATGAAGTGGCGCAGGCGGTTTGCGAGACAAATCCGCCGAGACCTTCGGAAGCGGTCAGTCCTCAGTCGTCAGTCGTCAGTTATCAGCGCGTCGGTAGTTCAACTGACGAAAACGACCGGCGGACGAATGAAAATCAGCCGAAGACCAATCCAAAATCCAAAATCCAAAATCTAAAATTGCTGCGCGGCGATTTGGACAATATCCTGCTCAAAGCCCTGCGAAAAGAACCGGCGCGAAGATATTCGTCGGTCGAGCAGTTTTCCGAAGATTTGCGGCGGCATCTGGCGGGTTTGCCTGTGGCGGCGCGTCCCGATACATTTTCTTACCGCGCCGAAAAATTCGTCAAACGCAACCGCGTTTCCGTCGCTTCCGCCGCGCTCGTTTTTCTGTTTCTGCTCATCGCCGTCGTCGGCATTTCCTCCCAATACGTCCGCGCCGAACGCGAACGGCGGCTGGCGGAACGGCGTTTTGCCGACGTTCGAGAACTCGCCAACGCTTTTGTTTTCAAATATCACGACGAAATCCAAAATCTGCCCGGTTCGACGCGCCTGCGCGAAATGCTGGTCAAAGACGCGCTGATTTATCTCGACCGGCTTGCCGGAGACGACGCGGGCGATGTTTCGTTGAAAATCGAATTGGCGCAAGCCTATATGAAAATCGGCGACGTGCAGGGACAGGCTTACGACGCGAATCTCGGCGACACGACGGCGGCAATCGAAAGTTACCGGAAAGCCGTCGCGCTGCTGGAAAACGCGGCGAACGGCGCGGAAGATTTGAAAACGTCGAACGAATTGATTGCGGCTTATCAGAAATTCGGCTCGCTGCTGTCGCGCGGCGGCGACGAACAAAGTATGGAATTCATCGAAAAATCAGTCGCGCTCGCCGAACGACTGCACGCCGCCAATCCCGAAGACGGCGAACAAATTTTGAAATTAGCCGGTGCTTATCTCTATCAAGCCGATTCGCTCGCGCCCGAATACGAAGCCGCCCGCGTCATCGAAATTTACCAAAAGGCTTTGCGCCTCACCGAAAAAGTTTATCTGATAGAGCCGGACAACGCGACGGCATTGAGAAGAACCGTCGGATTAAATCAGCGTTTGGGCTTTCAGTATTTTCTGCTCGCGCAAAATGCGTCGGAAACCGGCAAACCGGAACGCGCCGCCGAATTTTATCAAACGAGTCTGCCTTTTTACCGGCGTTCGCTGGAAACGGCGGAAAAACAATTCGCCGCCGGTTCGCAAAACGCCGTTTTTCGCCGCACGTTGTTTGCTGTCAAACTCAACGTGGCGCAGGTCGAGCGCGAATTAGGCGAGACTGAAACGGCTTTGCGGACGCAGCGCGAAGTCTGGCGCGAATTTTCGGCGGTGGCGACGGCGGACGCGGCGAATTTTGAAGCCCGCAGCGATTTGGCTCTGGTTCACGACGATTTGGCGCGGACGCTCGCCCGGCGCGGCGAATTTTCCGCCGCTTTTGAAAATTTCCGCCGCGCCGAACAATTGCTGGACGACGCGGTGAACAACGATTCGCGCAACAAGGAATTCTGGCGCAGTCGCCGCGATGTCGTCATCCGGCACGGCAACGCGCTGGCGGCGAGCGGCGATTTTACCGGCGCGGCGAAAATTTATCAATCTGCTTTCGAGCAAATTAAAGCCGCGCCGATGTTACAGGATGCCGCCTGGCAAAAATTTTACGCGGGTGAAATGTATGAAAAACTCGGCGACGTGAGCCGTGAACTCGCCGAACAAAACGGGATTTCCGCCGCCGAACGTCTAAAATATACGCGGACGGCGCAGGCGAATTATCAAAAAGCCATCGAATGCTGGCGCGACGATGAATGCTGGCAAAGGAATTTTGCCGCCAAACCGGAAAGATTCGAGTTCGTGGCTAAAAAACTGGCGGATTGTCAATCGAAAACTTCGATTGCCTGAAGATTCGCGCTGTTTTTCCCGACAATAAATTTGCCGGTTTAGTGATGGTCAAACCCGTTCCGGCTTTGTAATCGCCAATCGTAATCGGCAGTTTCCCTTTAAAATCAATCTCGCCGACCAGAGCGCGAGCCGTCGCCCGCTGCAAACTCGACATATCGCCGTAGGCGACGACGTAAGTTTTCATGGCGGGAAAATTATTGAGCAAATACGGGTTGCCGAAACTCAGGCTGACGATTTTTTGATCGGTCTGCAAAAGTTCGCGCAGAAGTTTCGCGCCCGTTTCGGGAATGCCGACCGAATTTTTCGCGCCCGAACGAATGCGCCCGAAAAGTCCGGCTAAAACGATGTCGGCTTCACCGGCTTTTTTTCGCGCCGCGCTGACTTCTTCTTCGGTTGCGCGTTCATCTAAAATCGCCGTTTCAAGTCTGATTCCGGCTTGCCGCAAAGTTCTCTGAAAAGTGTTCGCGGCAAAGTTGCGGTCGTCGCCGTTGGTGATGCCCAGCAGAAAAACTTTTTTATCTTTGGCGAGCGGTAAAACTCCACTTTCACTTTTGACCAGAGTTATCGCATTTTCGGCGATTTCATTCGATAAACGGCGTGAATCTTCGCTCGAAACCGTTTTATCAATCAAATCGAGCGGCGTGATTTTTTGTTTGTCCAAGCCGAGTTCGTATTTCCACGCGAGAATTTTGCGAACCGATTGATTGAGCCGTTCTTCGCTGATTCTTCCCGAAGCGACGGCGGCTTTCAAGCCTTTAATCGTCAAATCAACGTCCGCCGGTTTTTCCAAAATATCCGCGCCCGCTAAAACGGCAAGCACGGCGGCTTCGTCCTGATTAAAATAAATCGTCAAACCGCTCATACTCATCGCGTCGGTAACGATTAAACCTTGAAAATTCATTTCCTTTCGCAGCATTTCGGTCTGCACTTTCGGCGACAGCGTGGCGGGCAAAGTCGCTTTTTCCGTAACAATTTCCGCGCCTTCTTCGGCATCGCCCTGTATAAATGTTTTCAGCGGTTTGATTTCCGTCGGGTCAATCTGCGGCAAGGCGATGTGGGCGATCATAATCGAGCCGACACCGGCGTTGATTGCCTGCTGAAACGGCGGCAGTTCGACTTGATTCAGGCGTTCACGCGGCAGATTGATAATCGGCAAACCGCGATGCGAATCAACCGCCGTGTCGCCGTGTCCGGGAAAATGTTTGGCGGTGGCGATGATTTTCTGACTCTGCAAGCCTTCGATAAAAGCCGCGCCGAAACGTCCGACATCCGCCGGATTTTCGCCGTAACTGCGGACGTTAATCACCGGATTTTCGGCGTTGTTATTGACATCTAAAACCGGCGCATAAACTTGCATAATTCCCAGCGCGCGGGCTTCGCGTCCGGTAATTTCGCCGACGCGCCGCGCGAATTCCGGGTTGCCGGTCGCCGCCATCGCCATATTCCAAGGGAAATTTTCCGCGTCGCTGAAACGCATTCCCACGCCGGTTTCCGCGTCAATTGCAATCAACAGCGGTATCGCGGCGGCTTCCTGCATTCGATTGACGAGAAATACGGATTCGTAAATCGGCGCACCGAACAAGACGATTCCGCCCAATTTGTTTTCGACGATTTGGCGTTTTAATTCTTTAAATTCGTAACTGTCCTGATTCAGATAACGCGCGTTGATGCCGATGTGAACGAGCTGCCCGACTTTCTCGTCCGAAGTCATTTTTTTCAACTGCTTGTCAGCCCAT
This sequence comes from Pyrinomonadaceae bacterium, assembly GCA_026786155.1. Lineage (GTDB taxonomy): Bacteria > Acidobacteriota > Blastocatellia > Pyrinomonadales > Pyrinomonadaceae. The sequence continues at coordinate 336 of JAJAYR010000473.1, read as the reverse complement.
TTAAAAGCCTTTTCCGACGGACTGAATTTTGCGTTTTGGGCGGAAACAGGAATATAAAGAGACAGGTTGAGAAGACAGATGGTAAATAAAAAGACGGTAATTTTTTTCATCGGGAATTTGATTTTTGCTAATTTTTGCTATAAGTATTTTGAAAGTACATTGAAAGAATACACAAAATCTTCTGATAAAAAAAGCCGTAGAAGTGATGCCGGAAAATTAGACTTTCCAGAAACTTTTTTGATAGATGAATTTATCAAGCCAAATTTTCGGTTATTGGTTTTTCGCGGCTGTGCCGCTTTGATGTGCGGAAATGCTGTGCTTTTCCGTTGATTCCTC
>JAJAYR010000472.1 GCA_026786155.1 Pyrinomonadaceae bacterium | reverse complement strand
GAGTTCAGAGTCCACGCTTCAGCGTGTCAGCCGCCAGCGAAGCGCGGCGGAAGCAAAGGGCGTTCCGCGTTTGGACTCTGAACTATGAAATCGCCTGTCGCAGCTTGCCGACGAGTTGACTGTTCGGATTGACCGCTTCCAACTGCGTTAAAGTTTTGGCGGCTTCTTCCTTATTTCCACTCTTAAAATAAGCGATGCCGAGATTGTAAAGCGTCGGTTCGTGCTTCGGATTGGTTTGCAGCGAAGTCTGAAATTCTTTGACGGCGCGGGCGTAATCGGGCGCGGCGCGTTCGACGAAGGTGATTCCCAAATCGGTGCGGACATTTACGTCATCGGCTTTTTTCGCCAACGCTTTGGCATACCATTGCTCCGCTTTTTCAAACTGCCGCGCATCAAAATGAGTGTTGCCGAGTTTAACGATTAAATCGTAATCGTCGGGTTTGATTTTGTTCGCCTGTTCGTAAAGCGCGACGGCTTTGTCGAAGCCTTTTATCTGCAAATACAAATCGCCCGCCTTGACCTGCGCGTCAAAATTGTTCGGCTCGTTTTGCGCTTTATCAATCGCGCCGGAAATATCGGGCAGCATTCCGCCGCTCGCCGGTTGGTCTTTGACGACGATGTTTTGAACCTGCGGATTGGCGGTCGGCGCGTTCGTTTGACTTTGTGAAATGACCGTCGTCGGCACGTTTTTGTTGATATTGTTGGCGGCGAAAAATCCGATGACCAAACCGATTAGCAAACCGCTGATGCCGAATATAATGCTTTTACTCATTTCAAAAGATAATTGCCACCAAAAGGCACAATATTCACAAAAACCATTTGTTTTGATTTTTGGGTTTTTCGTGCTTTTTCGTGGCGATAAAACTATGCGTAGCTATGCAGTCCCGGAAGCAAGTAGCTCACGCCCAAATATGTAAAAATCACGAATAAAAAGGCGACGACGGCGAAATATGCCGAACTTCTGCCAGTCCAGCCGCGCGAAATGCGCGTGTGCAAAAATCCGGCGTAAGTCAGCCACGCGACTAACGCGCCGGTTTCTTTTGAATCGAAACCCCACGGTCTGCCCCACGATTCGTTCGCCCAAATCGCGCCCGTAATCAAAAGCATCGCCAAACCCGCAAATGCCAGACACGCCGTTTTATACATCAAACTGTCGAGCGACTCCAGAGACGGCAGCCGTTCGCGCAGTTTGTCGGTGCGGAAGGCGAATAAAATCACGAAAAATGTTCCGGCAATCGCGGTCAATAATCCGGCGAGTTCGACCGGATTTGTGTTCAGACTCGTGAACATTTTCGCGCCGTTTGTCTGCACGTATTGTTTCGCCGTTAAATCGAACTGCGTCGGTGTCAGCGCGGAAAATTCCTGCGCTGAAAGTCCTTGTCTCGAAGCGATTTCTTTGCCCGCGACGATGTATTGATTCGGATTGGCGGCGAGTTGCGCCTGTAGTTTGGCGGAAACGTCAGTCGCCGATTTGATTCCCGAAACTAGAAATACGACCGCCAAAATCTGCGCGACGAACGCCAGTTTTAATAAAATATGTCCGGCTCGTTTCGCCGCTTCGTTGTTTTGATAAACGTAGAACAGAAATGCGACGATTGTTCCAACGAGCAGAATTCCGGCGGCAACCAGAATTTCGCCGACAAACGGAATTTCGATGCGAAACGGCGCGGAAAACGGTTTCGGCGAAGTCGGATTCGGCACGAAAAGTCCGGCGCGATAAATGAATTCGGTGAACACCGAAAACTTGCTGGCGGTCGCAATCACGCTCAAAGCGAAAACACTCGAAAAAATCGCCATCGCTTCGGGTTTCACTTTATCCTTCAATAAATAAATCACCGCGACGGCGAAACAGACCAATGCCACACCGTAACTTAAACTTGCTACGCCGACGTGAATCGGTCGCCAATATGAATCTAAAACAGGCGGCAGATTGATAAATTCGCCGCCGATAAATCGCGCCAAAATTAAAATCAAAGCGGCGAGCGGCAGAGTGAACGCGCTTAGAAATTGAAAGTTCTTGCGATTGGCGAGCAGCAGCGTCGAAATGCCCGCGCCGAACGCGAACGCGATGCTCATATCGTAAAGATTGGCGAACGGAATATAACGGAAAAACCACGGCGTAATCATATTTCCGCTGGCGTGCAGTTTGGCGATTTCAAGGTCATACGCGCCGACCCAGCGCACCAGCCAACTCGCTAAATTAAAGAAAACGCCGAGCGTTCCCGTCCACAAACTGATTTTCTGCGCCATTTCCGAAGGCGCGTAAAGATTGGTCAGTTGAAACAGCGCGGCGAAAATATAACAGGCGAGCGCGAGCATCATCAACGCGCCGTCGGAAATGAAATTCGCGCCGATTTGCAGACGCAGACCGAGCATCAGAAACGCGCCGCCAATCGCCAAAATCGCGGGCAGATAATCTTTCCACGCCGCCGCTGTTTCAATCGTCGAATTTGTCTTGCCGATGACGATTTCATTCGGGATTTTTCTTACTTCCTGCATAATTTTACGCGACCCTCCGGCGCGGTTGTAGCTGTTTTTCGACAGCCGGATAATTTGATGAATTTTCGGCTAAACCTGCCATCCATTTTTTGTTTCCGAAAATGCCGCTTAATAAACCTTTGATGCTGAAATGGACATCCAGCGTCGTCCATTCGAGGGCAAAACCTGGTTCCAAAACTTTTACATCAGCTATTTGTTCATCCGTCGCTTCACTTAAACCCTGCGCCAAAGCGGGCGGAAAAATATACGTCGCGCCATTATTTAAGTCAATAATCACGCGCTTTTGCCGTTTATCGTAGCGCACGGCGACGGCTCGCGGCTCTTCTTTTAACGCCTTTTCGCCGCGTTTCGTCGCTTCGACAAATTGCCGTTCAAATTCTGCTTCGTCCATTTCAAATTTATCGGATTTCAAATCAGCCATGAATTCCTCTGCATTTTTCCGCCAATAAGTTATGATTTTCATTAACTAATTTTAACGCTTGACGGACATCACTTCTTCTCATACCAAAATTATCACGAACCGCCGCCGGTTTTTGTTCATCGCCCAGATTGACAATCAATTCGCCTTCGGCTTTGAAAACGTGAACGTGCATCGGCAGGTGGTCATTTATCAAAATAATAATTTGAGAACCATTCTTTCTAACTAAGGTCGGCATCGGATTTTTCGCCTAACTGACCGACAATCTTTTTAAATTTATCTTCAAATCCTTGTTCGCTGCGATTCGTATTGCCGCCCAAAACGACCTCAAAATTATTGCCGCCCGATTCGTCAATCATCGCCCAAACTCTTCGATGCGACACGAAAAACACGAAACACAACGCGCCGATTAAACCGAAACCGCCGATATACCACGCGACGAAAGCGGCGTTGAACGGGTCGTATTTGATTGACAAAACGTGCGCCAGCGGCGATTTTTCAAATTCCTTCAAACGCCATTTGTAACCGGCAACCGGCGCACCGATTGGCGCACTATCCGACAGTTTCGCTCCGAAAGCGTAAGCCCTTTCCTTTGCGCCGTCGGACTTGGTAATATTCAAAATCGCCACCGGATTATTGTAATCAGCCGAGCGCGTGTCGGGTTTGCCCTGATTCAAAACGAAGTCTGGAAAAAACGCTTCGTAATCTATTTTCGTTCCGTCCGGCAAACTCGTCGAACCGTTTCGCATTAAATTAACGCTGAACGGTGCGCCGCCGTTTTGCGGTGTCAACTCCAGCGTCATCGTTCTGGCACTGCCGACGGTTATCGCGCTCGCCTGAAAAAATCGGTAGCCGCGATATTCAAAAGGTTTATTCAAACTGACATCGGCGACTGTTTCGCCGTAATTCGGATCGGTAATTTTGATTTGTGTCCGCCAGTCCATCGTATTGGCGATTTCAATCGAACCTTTCGGGTCAATCAAACTCTGCTGAATATCGGTGCAGTCAATCGTGAACGGCAGTCCGACGGCGAAGCGTTCCTGTTTGTCCAGATTAAATTCGATCAGTTGAATCTCGTTCATCGTTTGTCCGGGCATCATTCGCACGTCGGCATCGAAGCCGGTTTGCAGCGCGGTGAAATGACCTAAAAATAACGTCAGCAAGAAAACATGAACGATATACGCGCCCAGACGATTCCATCTGCCGCTTTCGCCGAAAACGTAAAAGCTCGTTTTGCTGACAATCTCCGAATAATTTTTATTGCCGTTTGCGTCGAGCGCGTAAGAACTGTTTTTGCTCTGAACGATTCGCGGCGTGAAACCGTTGGTCTTGAAAGTCCGGCTGATTTCTTCCGCAATCTCCTGTTCTGATTTTCCCTGAACTTTCAGAACTGCATTTTGTTTTTGTTTGAGCAGCCAGCCGCGCGTGGCAGTAACTTTCGGAGTGGAAATATACGACCACGACGGCGGAAAATGGTCAATCGAAGCCAAAATGATATTCAGCGACAAAACTAAAAGCAGAAAATTGAAATACCAACTGTGATAAACATCGAAAAATCCGATTGAGCCGTAGACGAGTTTTTCCGCCGGTGTCAGCGACGCGAAATAAGCGTCGAAACCGTTGACGTTTTGCTGGACGATGAGCATTCCGATGACCGAAAGCAAAACCAGAACGCACAGCAAAACTACGCCGAACCGCACCGAACTCAGAACATCCAACGCGCGTTTGAGAATCGGCGTAGTTTGCGTTTTGGCGGCGACGGCGGCTTGCTTCTTGATTGTTTCTTCGGCAACAAACATTACTTAAAAAAATGATAACGTAGCGAAATTCATTTGTCATCCTGCAAAAAATTAGTTGCGCTATTAAGAAATAGAAGATTTATTTAGCGGCAGCCCGTTTGGAAAATTGATTTTTACGAGTTATTCTGTTGGGAACGATAAGTTTGAGCAAAGTTCACAAAATTTAATGGAAATAATCACGGCAGAAATCGAAGCGACGAGAGCAATCGGGGTGCGCGAAAAGCTGGCGGCGTATTTGGAATTATCCAAACCGCGCATCGCTTTTATGCTGGTGTTAACGGCGGCGGCGGGCTTTTATCTCGGCGCGGCGAAAGGCTTCGACATCGTGCTGTTTGTCAATACGGTCATCGGCATTACGCTTTTAGCGTTCGGCGTGGCGACTTTGAATCAGGTTTGGGAACGAAAAACCGACGCGCTGATGGAACGCACGGCAAACAGACCATTGCCGACTAATAAAATCTCAGTCGTTGAAGCGTTGGTTTTCGGCGTTTCGATGTGTTTGACAGCGGAAATTTATCTGGCGGTTTTGGTCAATGTTTTGACGGCGATTCTCGGTTTAATCGTTATCGTCGGTTACGTTTTGCTTTACACGCCTTTGAAAACACGGACTTCGGCTTCGACTGCCATCGGCGCGATTCCGGGCGCGTTGCCGCCGCTGATGGGTTTTACGGCTTCGGCGAATGAAATCACGCTCGGCGCGTGGACGCTTTTTGCGATACTTTTTTTGTGGCAGTTTCCGCATTTTCTGGCGATTGCGTGGATGTATAAAGACCAATACGCCAAAGCCGGAATCAAAATGCTGCCGGTCGTCGAACCTTCGGGGAAAATCACGGCGCGGCAAATCGTAATTTTTACCGTTTTGCTGCTGCCCGTCAGTCTCGTGCCGTTTTTTATCGGAATGGCGGGTTTGGTTTATTTAATCGGCGCGAGTCTTTTAGGATTGTGGTTTCTAGCGGCGAGTATCAAAGCGGCTCGTGCCAAATCGGTCGAACAAGCCAGGAAATTACTGCTCGTTTCCGTGCTTTACCTGCCGCTGCTTTTCGCCTTAATGGTTTTTAATCATAATTAACAAAAGTCAGAACCGTCTGCGGTAGCGGGCGGTTGAAGTGTGTTAAGTAAATCTTGAAATTTAAGGTTATGAAAGTCGGAACAATTGAAACATTTGAAGAAAAAAAGCGTCAACGCCGCGTCGGTCTGAGCAGCGGCTTCGGTTCAAATGGCGGCAATCAAAACAACGGCGGCGGCGGTGGCGGAAATGACGGTGGCGGCAATAATCGCAACGATGATTATATCGAAAGTGCCGAACCGTATCCGTCCAATAAATTTCGTATCGGGATGTGGTTTTTGCTGCTTGCCGTAATGATGACTTTCGGCGGTTTAATCGGCGCGTATATCGTCATTTCGACTAACGGCGTGATGGAATGGAAGCCGTTCGCTTTGCCGTTTCAGGTTTGGGTCAGCACCGTTTTGATTTTAGCCAGCAGCGTATCCTATAAAATCGCGCAGAACGCGCTCGATAAAGAAAATCAATCGAAGGCGAAAAACTGGCTGGTGGCGACGACCGTTTTCGGCGGAATGTTTATCGCCTCGCAACTGCTCGCGTGGTTTGAACTCGTCCGGCGCGGTGTTTATATGGAAAGCAATCCCTACGCCGGATTTTTCTATATTTTAACCGCCGTTCACGCCGTTCACGTCATCGGCGGAATCGCCGCGCTCGGTTACGTCGTTTTACGAACGTGGCAGACGACCGACAGCGATGACGAACTTCTTATCCGCAAACAAATTCTCAACACCGTCGGCTGGTATTGGCATTTTATGGACGGTTTGTGGCTGGTGCTGTTTTTACTGCTCAGTTTTTGGAAATAAAAAATGACGACGATTGCTACCCGCCGGGAAAATAAATCAAAACTTGTAATTAATATCCTTTCCGTCGCCGTGCCGGTGGCGGTTGTCGGAATGCTTGCCTTCCCTAACAAACTCGATTTAGGCAGTTGGACGAAAAGTTTATCGCACGTTATCGGCAGCATTAACACTTTAACGACCTTCGCGCTGCTTGCCGGATTAATTTTTATTAAACAAAAAAAAGTCGTTCAGCACCGAATGGCGATGTTGACGGCGTTCGCGCTCGGCGGTTTATTTCTGGTTTGCTACGTCATCTACCACAGCACCAACCCGGCGAACAAATTCAGCGGCGAAGGCACAGCGCGAATCTTTTATTTATCTTTACTAGCAACCCATATCGGTCTTTCGCTCGTCGTTCTGCCACTCGTGCTGCGGGCGATGTTCTACGCCGTCACCCAACAATTCGAGAAACACAAACGAATCGCTAAATTCGCTTATCCGATTTGGCTGTATGTTTCGGCGACCGGCGTGATCGTTTATTTAATGCTTTATCATTTATTTCCGGCGAAATAAAATCGAAATAAATGTTGCGAAAAGCAAAAACGGGTGATATATTATTCAATGTTGAAAACTTATCGCCGAAGTCGTTCGACGCAAGAAGAACGGCACGGGGGAACCAAATGTTTTATAAAGCGATTTATAAAACACGGGGCGAAGCGGTTTGCTAAAGAAGCCGCAGGGACACTTCTTCTTTCCTAGCCCGACAGCTAACCTCGTAGGTGGGTGAAGAAGACACTAAGAAATTTCTGCCGTAACAAGCACGATTTTGCGTGTGCTTCGTGCCTTTGATTTTTTTCAACAAATCAAACTAAGACAACTGTCTTCTCAAAGAGAAAAGTTCCGCGTGCGTTACGCGGAACTTTTTTGTTTGGAGTGAACAATTGCCCGAAGAAACGCTCTAATTTTTATCTAGCACACGAAGGTAAAAGCGTGAGTAAAACAAAACAGACACCTTTCGAGTGTCTGTAAATAGTTGAAAATAATGAAGCCATCCATGGGATTCAAACCCACGACCTTTCGATTACGAAGCCGTTCCGAAACAAATATTACCTTGTATAATTGCGTCTCAAAACGTATTAACCTGTTCACGGCAAAAGATTTAGCGGTATCATGTTAGATCAAGCCGGATCGTTAAATATCAGGCGGATCACAAATTTTTGTGTGCATAATTGTGTGCAGTTTCTTCAAAATGAATTTTATTTCCGGCTATATCCTCAAAATACTCAAATTTACAGCAATATTCTGAAATTTTTAACTGGCTTGCTAAAGATTTCACAATTAATTAATCTAAAACTAAAGATTTCACAATTTGTTGCTGCTTGCTAAGGTTTTCATAGGCTTGCTAATGTTTTTGTATTACAATATCTCATTGCTAAGATTTTCATAGGCTTGCTAACGAATTTTTAGGCAATTAATGAATTAACAGTAGAAATAAATTAGCTGCCGGATAAACTCTACCGGTGATAAAAGGGCAATAGAAATTATGGATAGTGAAGAAAATCAAGAACCGCAGCTTCCGGCTTCGGTTGGATTAATGGGATTAATCAAAGCTTTAAACCTAAAAGTTCCGTTGCCGGCAGTGCGCTCAACTATATCTTCGGGAGCCAGAAAAACAACTAACATCAGCGGTATCATAAATGAATATTATCCAAAATCTTATGCTCCGCAAGGATTATTCGGAAATATAAAATTTGCAATGCGTTATGAACCGGTTGATTTGGAAGTATGGCAGGCGGTATTTGAATCGATTGATGAAAAATGGTTGGAAAAACAAATAAAAAACGAACCGACCGGAATTTACACCCGCCGTGTTTGGTATTTATACGAACTGCTTTCGGGTAAAATCCTTGATGTGGCTGATGTGCCGCGAACCGGAGCGGTTGATTTATTAAATCCGAAACTTCATATTACCGGACCCGGTAAATATATCCAACGTCAGAAAATCAACGATAATCTTTTGGGCAATGTTTGGTATTGCCCTTTGATTCGCCGAACCGATAAATTAACTGGATTGATTGATGAAAATCTGGAAGCCCAGGCTAAAACATTAGTCAGCAACTGCGATCCGATTATTCTTGCCCGCGCCGTTAATTACCTTTACACCAAGGAAACCAAATCATCTTTCGCCATTGAAGGCGAAACGGTTAGCAAAGACTGGGCGGAACGATTCGTGGCAGTTTTAAGCCATGCCGCCGAATTTGATACTTCATCGAAAGAGGCTTTAATCAAACTACAGAACTCAATCGTTGATCCGCGTTACGCCGATTCCGATTACCGCGAAGTTCAAAATTACGTCGGTCAAACGATGATGGACTACAGCGAACAAATTCATTACGTTTGCCCGAAGCCGGAAGATGTCGAAGATTTAATGACAGGTTGGATGAAATTCGTTGACAAAATCAATCGTTCTGAAACGAATGCGGTTTGCGCCGCCGCCGCTACAGCCTTCGGTTTTGTTTTCATTCATCCGTTTGAAGACGGCAATGGGCGAATCCACCGGTTTCTCATTCATCATATTCTGGCAAAATTGAGTTTCACACCACCCGAACTATTATTTCCGGTATCGGCAGTGATACTAAGAAATGCTGCTGTTTACAGCAAAGTTCTGGAAGAATTTTCTTCGAGTATTTTACCGTTCATTGATTACGACCTTAATTCTGACGGAACGATGAACGTGCATAACAATATAGCAAAACTTTATCGTTACTGGGACGCAACCGTATTTGCCGAATATCTATACGAATGCATTAAAGAAACTATCCAAAAGGATTTAAATGAAGAACTCGGTTTTCTGGTAATGTTTGATAATGCGATGAAAGCAACAAAAGAAATTATTGATATGCCAAACCAAAAAGCTTCACTGCTCGTGCGACTGATTCTTCAAAATAAAGGCAAGCTTTCCAAAACGAAACGCGAAAAATTTGCCGAAATAACCGATGAAGAAATCTCAAGAATTGAAACTGCTATAGCTAATTCAACTGAATCTGATGATTAATTTTAAACTGCCGGAAACTTTTATAGTCCAGGT
>JAJAYR010000471.1 GCA_026786155.1 Pyrinomonadaceae bacterium | reverse complement strand
TGATTTTTCACGAAGCCGATCCGAACACCGAAGACCCGCAAGGCATCGAAGCGTTTTTGGAAAATCATTTTTATCACACGCTTCGGACGCTCGGTGTCGAACAGCCTCTGACTCCGATGGGCATTGACCTTCGCGCCAAACTCTGGCTCGAAACGATTCTGCGGTTCAAAGTTGAAAGCCCTTCGTTTCGCCACGCGGTTTATTTTTATCTGCAAGCCGTCGCCGAAGAAGACGAAGCAAAAAAACGTCTGTTGGGCGCGTGGCTGCGCGGCGAATCCGTCACGCTCAGAGACGTGCGCGATTTCAGCATCACGGAAAAACCCGACCGTTCAATTGCTTTCAAAATGCTTCGTTCGCTGGCGCAATTGGTTCACGAACTCGGTTACGCCGGATTGGTTTTGCTTTTTGACGAAGGCGATAGAATGGTCAGCATCGGTTCGTCGCGCACGGAAAAAGTCGCCTGCGACAATCTGCGCGAAGTGATTGACCGCTGCGCCGGTGAAAGTCTGCCGTCGTCGCTGTTTGTCTATGCCGTGCCGCCGTATTTCGTCACGAATATCGCGCCGCAGTATGAAGCCTTGAGTCAGCGCATCAGTTCAAAAGTGAAGTTTTCGAGAAAAAATCCGTATAGCGTGCAAATCAGTCTCGACCATCTCGATTATCCGGGCGAAGAACTTTTGAGACTCATCGGCGCAAAGCTGATTGATGTTTTTGAAACGGGCTACGACATCAAATTCAACCGCGAAATGCAAACCGAGAACATCGCAAAATTGGCGGAAAGCTGCGGTTCTTTGCTTTCCACCAGCCATCGCCGCCACTTTATCAAATCGCTGATAGACATCTTGACCGAACAGCGCATCGAAGGTGAAAAACTCTACGAAGTTGACAATGTGCAAGGCGTAATTCGCAATGTAACCGAGCAATTAGGGCGCAGCGAAGTTGGCGAATATTAAATGAAATTTTCACCACAGAGACACAGAGACCCAGAGATTTTTTTGAAAATTTAAATTACGGTTGTGATGTTCTATTTGAAATCGCCAAACTCTGGTAAAAATTAGTTAATTTCTTTTGTTTTTCTCTGGGTCTCTGGGTCTCTGTGGTGAAAATTATTACCGAAACTATGACCGATTCCATCGTCAATCATCCTTTGTTCGGACGCGGGCGCGTTTTGGAAATCCGCAACGCGGCGCGGGAAGCCGTCGTGCGTTTTGACAACGGGATTCGCGCCGTCGTGCAGACGAACATTCTCACGATTTTGGAAAATTCACAGCCGATTGCGCCCGCGCCCGTCGTGCCGATTCAAAGAGAAGAAACGATTCGCACCGCCGAAGATTTAAAGCGCATCGAAGCGCGGCAAACCATCGAAGCGTTGCGTTACGGCGTTGTTCCCGCCAGGCGAATCCGCGAATTGAGCGTCGGGCTGGAAGACGAACGGGCAAGTTTGCACGAAGCGTTTGAAAACGTCGCGCAGACGGGCGGCGATGTGCGGTTTGTGTTGGGCGAATACGGCGCGGGCAAAAGCCATTTCTTTGAACTCGCGGCGCAAGAGGCTTTGGAAAATAATTTTATCGTCGCCACGACGAGCCTCGATTTGCGCGAAGTTCCGCCGAATCGTCCGCAAAGAATTTATAATTCGCTGATGCGCTCCTTGCGCTATCCGAACGACGCGGACAGCCGAACGGTTGTTCCGTTACTCGATAAAATTGTCGCGTCGCCCAAACTCTACGCCGAACTCGTCGAAAATCTGCAAGGCACGATTTTCGGTTCGGCTTTGTATAATTATTCGCTGATGCGCGAACGCGACGACGAAGCCTTGATGCTCCTTCTCGATTGGATTTCGGGCGAAAAAGTCGCTATCCAAAAAGTGCGGCAAGCGGTAGCGTTCAAAAGCAAAGAAGTGCCGATTCCCAACTTGGCGCAGATTACCACCGCCGCCGACCAATATTGTTATCTGCTCAACGGTTGGGGCTGGCTCGCGCAGCAAGCCGGTTACGCCGGACTTGCCGTGTTCATTGACGAATCGGAACATTATAGTCTGCTCAATCAACGCGGTCAGGAACGCGCCGACAATTTTTTCAAAGGTTTAATTTACACGGCTCTCGCTTCGCGCCCCGATTGTCGTGTTCACGAAAATCTGCTCGAACATCAACATCGCCCGCATCCGTTTCGCTTGACCGAACGCAGTCAGCTTTTGCTTTTATTCGCCGTTACGCCGTCGGCAAGCACGTTTGATTATCGCCGCTGGCTTGACGACGAGCAGATAATTTCGCTCAAACGGTCTTTGCCCGCCGAGGCTCTCGACGAATTGATGGCGCGGCTTTACGTTTTGCATCGTCAAGCCTACGAATACGAAAACACCAATCATTATCTCGACGTTTCGGCAGGTTTGATTGAATGTCTGGAAAATAATCTGCTCAATTTGCGCCAAACGATTCGCCTCGCCGTTGATATTTACGACCGCTGTTACGCCCATCCCGATTACACCGCCGCGCAAGCCGTCGGCGAATTACGACAGGCTTTGCTTGGGCGAGAGTAAATTAGGTAAAAGTTCAGAGTAACGGCTTCAGCCGTGATTTGCCGCGATAATCACGACCGAAGCCGTTACTCTGAACATAAATTCCCGCTTTATCTCATATTTCAATTCTCACCATTCCTTGCTATCATTACGCAAGCAAACATTTAGTAAAAAAGGAGTTTTTAACTATGCCTAATGTTTTAGTGAGAGATGTTGAAACGTCAATTCTTGAAAAACTTAAAGCCAGAGCCGCCCGCAGCGGTCGCTCTCTCCAATCGGAAGTGCAAATAATTTTGAAAGATGCGGCGGCGCAAGCCGAACCTTTATCGGAACTCGAAACGGCGAGAAAGATTAGAGAGTCATTGAAAGTAAAAAGGCAAAGCGACAGCGCCGAACTCCTTCGTGAGGATAGAGGGCGATGATAACCGTCGCCGACGCAAGCGTGGCGGTAAAGTGGTATGTTACCGAAATTTATACGCCGGAAGCCGAAAAATTGCTGAACGGCTCGTATAAAATTCACGCGCCGGAACTGATTTTGCCGGAGTTCGGCAGTATCTTATGGAAGAAAGTTCGCCGAAACGATTTAACCGAACGGGAAGCGAGCGCAATAATTAACACTTTCAGCAAACAAAATATCACATTTCACTCACACCAGCCTTTACTTAAAGCCGCTTTTGCCGGAGCGCGGCTTTCAGGTCAAACCGTTTATGATTGGTCATATCTGGCTTTAGCGGTTTCCTTGTCCTGTGAATTTGTAACCGCCGACGCGCGGTTTTATAAAGCTATGGAAAATACCCCGCTGAAAAAGTATCTCGTCTGGATTGGAGATATATGAATCGTCTGCCGCATACTTTTGACGCTTTGCTGTCGCGCTTCGGGCGATTTACGGAGATTCAAGCAAAAGCGATTGACCCGCTGCTCGCAGGGAAAAACTGCGTTCTCATTTCGGCGACGGCAAGCGGCAAAACCGAAGCCGCGCTGGCGCCGATTCTCGAAAGACAGTTTCAAAAACGCGAACGAACAAACAACCGGCGACCATCCGCCGTCAGCACTCTTTTTGTTGTTCCGACCCGCGCTTTGACCAGAGATTTAGCCAGACGATTGGCGCAGCCTTTAGAAAAACTCGCGCTCAACCTGACGATTAAAACCGGCGACGAACCCGCGCTCAAACAAAACAAACGAACCGATATTTTGCTGACCACGCCCGAATCGTTTGATTCGCTGCTGGCAAATCGCCCGAAAATGCTGAAAGATATTCGCGCCGTGATTCTCGACGAACTGCATCTTTACACCGACACCGCCCGCGGCGACCAACTGCGGATTCTGCTCAATCGTCTGCGAAGACTCAGAAATTTCGCGCACCAACAAGGCGATGCCGCCGATGCCGATGTTCAATTCTGCGCTCTGTCGGCGACGATGGACGATCCGCTGCAAGTCGCGTCCAATTATTTTGCCGCGCCTTTCGTTGTCGAAAGCCAAGGACAACGCGCGATTGACGCGGAACTCGTTGAATATGAAAGCCCGAACGATTTACAAAACCTTTTCGCGCAGTTGAAAAATCGCGGACTCAAAAAGGTTTTGGTTTTCGGGAACAGCCGCGCCGAAGCGGAAGCAATGGCGCATCAATTTCGGAATAATACACCATTCGGCGATAAAGTTTTTGTCCATCACGCCAATCTCGCGGCACGAATCCGCCACGCGGCGGAAGAGAAATTTACAAAATTCGATGCCGCGCTGTGTTTTGCGACGGCGACGCTCGAATTAGGAATTGACATCGGCGACGTTGATTTAATCGTGCTGATTTCACCGCCCGACAACACGGCTTCGTTTCTGCAAAGAATCGGGCGCGGCAATCGGCGGACACAGCGCACCAACGTCGTCTGCTTTTATCGCGGGATGCGCGAACACGCGCTTTTTCGCGTCTTTCTGAAACAAGCACAATCCGGCGAAAAATTTCAATCAACGCCCGCCGCGCCGTTTCGTCCTTCCGTCGTCGTCCAACAACTTTTCTCGTATATCAAACAAACGCGCCACGGCGAAATCGAACCCGCGCTGGCTTACGAACTTTTTCATTCACCAAACGGCGAACCGTTGCTGCCGAAAAATCATTACGACCAAATCATCGAAAACTTATTGAAAGAAGATTATTTCGCATCGTCACGCGGCACAGCGTTAAAGCCTTCGGCAAAGTGGCAGGAACTTTTTGAACAGCGCGTTATTTACACCAACTTCGGCGATGAAAACTCGGCGGTTGAAATCGTTGACGAATTAACGGGACGCAAACTCGGTTATCTCGAACGCGGTTTGCCGGTCAGTTCGACATTTCTGCTCGGCGGACAAAAGCAAGTTGCCAAACGCCGAACGGGTAAAAAATTATTCGTCAGCCCGACCACCGAAACAGCGATTATTAAGCCACACGGTTACTTTGCTCCGCGTCCGCTGTCGTTTGAATTGGCGCGGGCTTTAGCCGTCGAACTCGGTGTGCCGGTTGAAGATAACAAACTGCCTTTGGTTTTGATACCCGATTCCAGCGAACAAACCGACGATGAAAACATTTCCCGCCCATCAATTTTGTTTCATTGTGCGGGACTGGCTTACGGATTGGTGCTGGGCGATTTGCTCGAATCGGTTCACGGTTTGCAAATTGATGATTGCGATGAATTTTCCTTGACCTTGAGTGATGTTCCGCCGGAAATCTCGCTGTCGTTTCCCGCATCAGCCGTTAGCAATTGCGTGCAGAAGCGGTGGCGGCAATTTGAATCGTGGTTCGCGCCGGGACGCTGGCAAAAATTGCTGCCTCCAAATATCCGAGCCGCGCACGTCGGTAAGGCTTTCAACCTTGAAAAATTCACGCGCTCTTTTGAGCAAGCGCGGTTTTATCACAACGGATTATCCACGAACGCCAAAATAAGCAGCTAAAATGTCGATAAACATAAATGAAGGCGATAATCTTTGAGACAGTTCAGGACGGTGGCATCCACGATTTTCAAACGGCGACGCGCAGCGGTTGGCAAAGGGCGTTCCGCGTTTGGACTCTGAACAGTTGCAAAATGTCGCAAAACTTTTGCTCACCTGCTTAGTAATTTGTCTTTTAACTTATCGTAGGTTGTCCGCAAATCTTCTGGAATCGTGCGCGTTTCACTAATGGCGGTCATAAAGTTTGCGTCGCCGACCCAGCGCGGCAGGATGTGTTGATGAAGATGTTCCGCTACGCCCGCGCCCGCGGCTTTTCCTTGATTGATGCCGATGTTGAAACCGTGCGGCTGATAGACTTCGCGCAAGACGGTTTGGCAGCGTTTGGTTAAATCCGTTAGTTCGTCGGTAGTTTTTTTAGCGGCGCGGTCTAAATCGGCGAGATGCTCGAACGGGACAATCATCAGATGACCGGAAATATACGGATAGACGTTGAGAATTATAAAATTAAATTCGGCGCGATGCAGAATAAAATTTTCTTCATCGCTCGCCGAATTGTTTAAGATGCCGCAAAACACGCAGCCGCCATTAACGGCGGCTGATTTTTCTTCGTTTGATTTGATGTAGGCGTATCGCCAGGGACTCCACAAAATGTCCATAAGTCGAGTCAAGAGTCAAGAGTGGAGAGTAGAGAGCATATATTTAGCTCTCTACTCTCCACTCTTGACTCTCTACTTATTGATAAGTTCTTTGAGTTCTTTGCCGGGTTTGAAATAAGCGACGCGCTTGGCGGGAATGTTGACCGCTTCGCCGGTTTTCGGGTTGCGACCTTTGCGGGCGTCGCGTTCACGCACACGGAAACTGCCGAAGCCGCGCAGTTCAATCTTTTCGCCTTTGTTCAGAGTACCGACGATGCTGTCGAAAATTATCTCGACCAGTTGTTCGGCATCTTTTTTGGTCATTTCCGCTTCCTGGGCGACTTTTTCCACTAAATCCGCTTTCGTCATTTATTTTCCTCTTTTGCGATTTTGATTTTTTATTTCAAAATTTAACCGTTGGCGGTTTTTTCTTCCGAATCTTCCGAATCTTCAGTTTCATTTTTGACTGAAGATTCGTTTGCATCGGCGGTTTCAAGTTCGATTGTTTCGGAATCAGCCGCCTGTCTTGCGGGAACGTCGCCGAGGTCAAGCAAATCTTCGTCATCGTCTCGCGCTTCGGCAACCGTCGGCTGCTCGGATTGTTCCGCGACGGGTTCATTGTCAGGTTTAGCTTCTTCAACCGAAGGCGCGTCCTCGACTTTATCATCAACTTCGCTGACGGATGGTTCCAACTCGACTTCTGTTTCGGAAGTAGTGTCTTCGACTGAAGGAGCGACATTGGTTTCCGTTTCGCTGACGGCAGGCTCTGCCTCTGTTTCGGCAATCGCGGTTTCGACTGAAGAAACGGCATCCGATTCTGTTTCTGAAGTTTCCTCGACGAGCAGCGGCGCGGCAGCATTATCGGCATCAGCAGTTTTTTCGACAACGGTTTCTTCGACAGGTTTTTGATTTTCTGTTTCCGTTGCCGTTGGAGCGATATTTTCCGAACTTTCCACTTCGACTTCCGTCGGAGCGACATCTTCCGAACTTTCCACTTCGACAGAGTTTTCGACTTCTGCGGAAACAACTTCGGTCGTTTCCATTTCAGTCGTTTCCGGTTCAACCGCTTCTGTTTCAGTAGCTTCTGCCTCAGCCGCTTCCGCTTCGGGTGCTTCTGTTTCAGTCGTTTCCGGTTCAGCCTGCTGCATTTCCTGCGTCGCCGCGTTAGCCGATGCTAATTCTTCCTGCTCAGCGCGTTCTTTGGCTTGCAGAGCCTTTCTTTCTTTTTTCGACAGACGCGGTTCATCAGATTTGGAAACTTCTTCTTCGCCGCTTCCGCGTTTCAGATTCATCAACTCGCCAAGGCTTGCCATTCCGCCTTTGGCTTCGGTCGAATAACTTTTCGTATCAATAATCGGTTCATCCGCTTTGCCGACGGCACGCGCCGACAAACCAATTTTCTGCACGTCGCTTTCAATCCGCAGAATTTTGAAATCCATTTCCTGACCGATTGAGCCGATGTCTTCCGGTCGCTCGATGCGTTCGTCGGAGAGTTCGGAGATATGGCACAAACCTTCGAGTTCGTTGCCGAGTTCGACAAACACGCCGAAGCCGGTGAAGCGCGAGATTTTGCCGCGCACGACATCGCCCGGTTTGTGCGCCGAAACGAAAGCGTCCCACGCGCTCGGCGTCAATTCTTTAATCGAAAGAGCCATCCGGCGATTATCAATATCAATGTTTTTGATAACGGCTTCGACTTCCTGGTCGCGTTTCAAAACGTCTTTGGCGTGTTTGAGTTTTTTCGAGTGCGTAATGTCAGAAACGTGAACCAAACCGTCAATGCCGTCTTCAATTTCGATAAACGCGCCGAAATCGGTTAAATTGCGAACTTTGCCGCGCACCGTCTGACCGACGCGGTAACGCTCGTGAACGGTCTGCCACGGGTTCGGCTGAAGCTGTTTCATTCCGAGGCTGATGCGGCGGTCGTCCGTGTCAACTCCTAAAATCTGCACTTCGACTTCATCGCCCGCCCGCACGAGTTTTTTCGGACTTTGCGAGCGTTTCGACCATGACATTTCCGAAACGTGAACCAAACCTTCAACGCCCGGTTCGAGTTCGATAAACGCGCCGTAGTCGGTAACGCTCGAAACGCGACCTTTGACTTTACCGTTAATCGGATAAAGTTCCATGACGGTTGACCAGGGGTCGGCAAGCAGTTGTTTGTAGCCGAGCGCGACTTTTTCCTTTTCGCGGTCGAGTTTCAAAACTTTAACCTGAACGTTTTCGTTGACCTTGAATTGGTCGCCGGGATTTTGCAGTCTGCCCCACGACATATCGGTTACGTGGAGCAGCCCGTCAATGCCGCCGATGTCAATAAACGCGCCGTATTCAGTCAGATTTTTGACCGTTCCTTCAATGACGTAACCTTCCTGAATGCTGTTTAAGGTTTCGCTTTTCTGTTGATTAACGACTTTATCGGTCAAAACCTTACGCGAAAGCACGATGTTGTTGCGCTTGCGGCTGAATTTAATTATTTGGGCTTCGATGTCCTGTCCGACGAACGAATTCAGATTGCGAATCGGGCGCGAATCAACCAGCGAGCCGGGCAAAAACGCTTCCACGCCGTCGAGGTCAACGCGCAAACCGCCTTTGGTAACTTCCAGCACACGACCCGTAACGGGCGTTTCTTCGTTAAAGGCTTTTTCGACAATCGCCCACGATTTGCGGCTCATCGCATCGGCACGCGAGAGCATCGGCGGCGCGTCGCCCGAAGAAATGCTTTTGATGATAGCCTCGACCGCATCGCCTTTTTCGACTATTACTTCGCCGGTCGGTGAAGTGAAATCCTCAATCGGCGCGATGCCTTCGGATTTATAGCCGAAATCAATCAGAACGCCGCGTTCGGAGATGCCGACAATTTTCCCTTCGACTAAATCGCCGCTGTGAAAAACCGTCTGCTCCTGCTCGAATTTTTCGAGAATCGAGCCGAAATCTTCTTCCGGCGAATGCGGTTGTTCGGCTGCCGCCGGTGTTTCGCCGCCAGTCGTTTGCTCAGCAGTTGCCGGTGTTTCGTCGCCAATCGGTTGCTCGTCAGCCGCTGCCGCGACCGAATCGTTCGTGTTTGCTTGTTCGGAAACGGGAGTTTCGGTGTTTGCCGATTCTTCCATTTCGTTGTTAACCTCGTTTGCCATTATAAATTTATATCAATATCCTTTGTTAAAAGTAGCCGCTCAAAATTGAGCCGCGTTCCGCATTTTATTCGGTCGGGCTTTAAAAACAAATAAGACTTTGCGAACAAATCCTATTTGCAGCCGTGAATCGCAGCGGCTGGAAAAGAAGTAAAATCTGCTGTTAATTGTGTGAGAAACAGTCTGAAAAAATAGAGATAAGGCATTGATTTTCGCTTCACTTCCGCACATTGCACGTTTGACCGGATAAGACTAAAATTTACACGCCGAACTGCTTGCCTGTCAAGACAATAAAAGTAAAAAGGTCAAAGGCAAAAGGTAAAAGGTGAAAAGCCTTCGATGTTCGTGCAAATCTTTGCCGTCGGCGACTGTCTTGAATTATCTATTTTGCGTTTTTATTTTTTAGAAGTTATGCGGTTGAAGTAAATTAAATGACGGAATCGGTAATTTTACCGATTTTA
>JAJAYR010000470.1 GCA_026786155.1 Pyrinomonadaceae bacterium | reverse complement strand
TTGCGATGTTTATGCGTTCTGATTTCGGGAAATTCGGCGAGAAATTCCTGATAAATTTCATTGCGCTTCGCTTGCTTCTCAACGTCAATTTTCTGTGATTGGTCGAGCGCGACTTCCGTGGCGGCTTCGTCGCAGCGGCGGCGCGTCGGCATAAAGACAATCGCGGGCAGCAGATTATAAGAACGAAGCGTCGTGATAAGTTTCGGCGGCGGAATTTCGGGCAGTTTAAATTTCATCTTTGGGCGTTTAATACAATTTTCGCACAGATAAGCCGACCGGCACAAATTTCAACTGCTTCCGATTGTTAAACTTTAAACGATTGATTTTCCGTAGATTCAAAAGGCAGACATCGCCGCAAACCTCTAAAAAGCGAAAAAGACCGCTTTATAATACGGGCGATGGTTTCGATATTATACATAAAATTTGCGGATGACCGTTTAATCAGCGTCGGGTATTTCTACGCGGACTTTTCCAACGGAATGAGGCACTCGTTAAACGGCATCGGAACGATAAATTACGATTTGAAAAACAAGCGCAAGTGTGTAATCAGTCAGTTTATTTTGCACCAAAAAAATTATTTCTACTTTAAATTTTTCGTTATTTCCTTCAACGAAAGTCCGCGTTTGGCAATTAACAATAGTCCGATTGCTGTCCAAAATAAAATTCGCCCTTTGCGGACAATCGCCAAAGTTACGCCGACACCGGCGCCGAGCGCGAGAGTTTGCGCGACGAACTGCGCTCCGGCTTCGTCAACGCCGATGAGAAACGGCACGAGTTTGAAAACAATCGTAATCACGCGGCTCATTGATTCGAGCAGGAAAGAGCAGAAAAAATCCGGCGCGACCGCGCTGATGCGGCTTAAAACGAACCACACTTCCAAGATGCCGAGAACGTGAAAGACGACTTGAAAAAAACAAATCGGCAGAAAGCGGCGCGGATATTGCCGGTAAAAATCGTAAATTAAATTTTCAAAAAGGCGAGCGTGCAAGCGTCCGTTTTCCAGAACGCTTTTCCCGATATTGCGGTTATAAAGCCATTCGCACAATAAACTTATCAGATGCCACTGGCGAACGACCATCAAAACGGCAAAGGTAATCAACGCGAAAATCACGCCGATTAAAACGTCAATCGTCAAAATCCAAGTCGTTTCCAATTCAAAACTTCGCAGAAAAGCGAACGCGCCGAAGACGATAAAAAGTCCGGTAACAAGCGAATAAAAAAGATTTTCCGTCGCAATCGAAGACAACCCGACGACCAGCGGAACGCGGTGGCGGACGGCGACGGCTTTCGACGTGCCGCTGACCAGAACACCGAGCGGAATCAAACTGCTCAACGCTTCGCCGATAATGACGGCGGGCAAAGTGTCCCGAAAACTTAACTTGTAAGGCTCGTGAACCGAGATTGTCCAAGCGTAAGCGCGACAGACGATTCGCAGGAAATAGAGAACCATCAGAAACGCGAAACCGCCGAAACCGATGCGCCCGACGCCGTCCCAAATCAGATTGATACCGACCGAATAAACGAAATAAGCGAACAAACCGATTCCCAGCGTCGTCAGCAGCCCGCCGAAAATTTTCAGGCGTTGGAGATTTTTGGTTTTTGCGGGATTTTGAGTTTCGATAACCGGAGTTTCGATTTTTGATTCGTGATTCACTTAGTCTTTGCCTTTTGCTATCTGCGCCTATTATGATGGTAAAGCATTAACTTTTAATTACAAAATCTAAGGAATTTAATATGAACGCAGCAGCTTTGGGACAGGAAATTACAAGACCGGCTTTAACGCAGTTTTCGGAAGAAGAAGAACAATTTCGCGCGTCGGTGCGGGAGTTTGCGGAAGGCGAAATTCGCCCGCGCGTTGAGAAAATGGAACACGAAGGGAAATTAGACCAAGATTTAATCAAACAATGTTTCGATTTGGGTTTGATGGCAATCGAAACGCCCGAAGAATACGGTGGCGCGGGTTCTTCGTTTTTCAACGCGATTTTAGCGATTGAAGAAATCGCCCGCGTGGACGCTTCGACCTCGGTTTTCGTTGACGTGCAGAATACTTTGGTAACGAACGCGATTATCCGCTGGGCAAACGACGATTTGAAGAAAAAATATCTGCCGCAGATGGCTGAACGACGGGTCGGTGCTTACGCTTTATCCGAAGCCGGAAGCGGTTCGGACGCTTTCGCGCTCAAAACGAAAGCCGTTGATAAGGGCGATTTCTGGGAAATCACGGGGCAAAAACTCTGGATTACCAACGGCAGCGAAGCCGAAATTTTCATCATTTTTGCGACGATTGACGCTGAGAAGGGCTACAAAGGCATCACGGCTTTTCTCGTCGAAAAGGAATTTGAAGGTTTTTCCGTCGGCAAAAAAGAAGATAAATTGGGAATTCGCGCTTCTTCGACGACCGAATTGATTTTAGATTCGTGCAGAGTTCCGAAGGCGAATGTTTTGGGCGAAGTCGGAAAAGGTTACAAAGTTTCCATCGAAACTTTAAACGAAGGTCGCATCGGCATCGGAGCGCAAATGATTGGCATCGCGCAGGGTGCTTATGAAGCCGCGCTCAAATACACGGCGGAACGTGAGCAGTTCGGGCAGTCAATCAACAATTTTCAAGCCGTTCAATTTCAACTGGCGGAAATGGCGATTGATGTGGAAGCCGCGCGTTTATTGGTTTATAACGCGGCGCGTTTGAAAGATGCGGGAAAATCCTTCTTAAAGGAAGCGGCGATGGCGAAAGTTTATTCGTCGCGGGTCGCCGAACGAGTTTCGTCCAAAGCCATCGAACTTTTCGGCGGTTACGGCTACGTCAAAGATTATCCGGTCGAAAAATTCTGGCGCGATTCAAAAATCGGCGCGATTTACGAAGGCACGACCAATATGCAGTTGGCGACGATTGCGAAGTTGATTATGAGCGGGAAGTAAGGTGATTAATTCAGTTTATTAAAGTGAACAAAACTTAATCAACTGAATAAAATCGCGCGAAAAGTATTAGCAATTTATCTCAATATCGCTTGATTATTTACATTTATAAATCCTGCTTATTAAATGTCCTGACCGAATTTATCAGAACTTCTTTTCGTTAATTCGGAATTTTTCATACAATAGAAAACATAACAAAGGTGAAGAGCCGATTTATTCATCTAAATGTAAGAAGTTGTAAATTATTTTGAGAAACACCGCCGACCAGCAGATGCTTTTTGCGTTTGGAATCAATCACAAAACGGCACCGATTGAGGTCAGA
>JAJAYR010000469.1 GCA_026786155.1 Pyrinomonadaceae bacterium | reverse complement strand
GCGTGGAAGTGTTGGAAGAAACTTCCGTTTCCGGTTTGCTGCTGGAAAAAGACGCGGTGCGCGGCGTGAAAATTAAATCGAAGGACGGACAATCGCGGGAAGCGAAAGCTGATTTGACGATTGACGCGACCGGACGCGCTAATGTTTTGGGGAAAATGATTCAATAGTTCAAGGTTGAAAAAATCCAAAATCCAAAATCCAAAACCCAAAATCGGCTGGTTGGTTTTAAGACGCATCTGAAAAACGTCAATCTCGAAAAGGGCAGATGCGAGATTTATTTTTTTCGCGGCGGCTACGGCGGTTTGAGTTTCGTCGAAAACAATCTGGCGAATTTTTGTTTTTTGATAAAAGCCGAAGCGGTCAAACGGTTTAGTTCCGATGCCGGACAAATTATCGAGAATCTGGTTTTCCAAAACGAACGCGCCCGCGAAACTTTGCGGGATTCCGCGCCGGTTCACGATTGGCTGGCGGTGGCGGTTGAAGGTTTCGGTCGGAAAAATCTGAATCCGGCGAAAAATCTGTTCGCCGTCGGCGACGCGGGCGCGTTTATTGACCCGTTCACCGGCAGCGGAATGCTGATGGCACTAGAAAGCGCGGAAATTTTGGCGCGGATAATCGGCGAAAGTTCGGCGGCGGAACAAATCGCCGAAAGATACGCCGTCGAACACGCCCAAAAATTTCAAAGGCGGCTTTTCGTCTGCTCGATTCTCCGCCGCGCGGCGTTTTCACCAATGTTTGCGGGACTTTTTATCAACGCTCTGAGTTTTGGCAGATTGCCGCGAAAGATGCTGGCGCAGGCGACTCGCCCGACATTTTCCGGCTGAAAATTAATAAAAATTTCCTCAAACCTTACAAATTATATCTTTTACGCCGGAAACCACATTTTTTTCTTGCTAAAATATGAATTTTACGTTACAAATTAGGACACGAATTCGGCATAATCCAGTTATCCAATAATTCCCAAATGTCCAAATTAAAGCAACGGTCAGAAAATTATCTGACTTTTTGCCGAATGCCATTCTAAAATTAAATTTTGTTATAAGGAGTTCATCAAAAATGAAGATATTTTCTCGGCTGACCCGCGCTGGATTCGTCAATCCGTCGCGCCGCAGACAATTTGCTAATTTATTGTTCGCTTCCGGCGGACTTTTATTATTCGTGCTGATACTCGGCACGACGACCGTCAAGCCGCAAGCGTCGAGTTCGCTCGCCGAACTGCGCGGGCAGGTAACTGACTCGACCGGCGCGGTGATTCCGAACGCGACCGTTACTTTAAGAGATACGGAACGCGGCACGACGCGAACGGCGGTTACCAACGAAGACGGCGAATATATTTTTCTGGCGATTCCGCCGACCGAATACGAATTGAAAGTCGAAGCGGCGAGCGGAAATTTTACCGCCGCCACGACGCGCGTAACTTTGACCATCGGGCAGCAGGCGAATGTTCCCGTGCAGTTGACGGCGGCGGGCGTGGCGGCGACGGTTGATATTATCGCCAATACGGAAGCTGTCGAAACCGACCGGACGCAACAGTCTTCGGTGATCGGCGAGCGCGAAGTTTTGCAGTTGCCGCTCAGTCGGCGCAATTTTCTCGACCTCGCGCTGCTTACGCCGGGCGTGAACGACAGCGACAACATCGCCGACCTTTCGGATTTTCGCGTCGCGCAGGGCAAATCTTCCGGCTTGTCGTTCGGCGGCAACAACGGGCGCGGCAATCTCGTCACGGTTGACGGTGGACCCGTGATTACGACGACCGGCGGCGTGTTCGACACCATTTCGCAGGAAGCGGTGCAGGAATTTCAAGTTCTCCGAAACAGCTATAACGCCGAATTCGGTTTATCGTCGGGCGGCATCGTCAACACGGTCACGAAATCCGGCTCGAACCGCGTTTCCGGCAGCGTTTTCGGTCTGTTCCGCGATGATAAATTCGATGCCCGCAACGCTTTCGATTTTAATCCGAGCGGCAAATCGAATTTTAGCCGCCAGCAATACGGCGGCTCGCTCGGTGCGCCGATCAAGCAGGACAAAACATTTTTCTTTACGGCAATCGAGCGTTTCAGCCAAAAGCAAAATACTTTTGTCAATCTGAACAATCCGGCAAATTATAACGTCAGCACGTCGCAAAATTCGCTGTTCAGCTTTTTGGAAGGACGACCCGCCGCCGATTTGATACCGGGAACGACCATTACGGCAAACCAACTCGGTGCAACCTTGCGAAGTGCTTTTACGACGACGGCAGCGAGATTTCCGCGCACCATCAATTTATTTGCCAACGCGAGCGGTCAATTTCCGTTCGACGCAAATCAAACATTCTTTTCGGCGCGGGTTGACCACACTTTTAACGAGCGTTCAAGCGGTTATATCAGAATTCACGCCAATGATTTATTGGAAGAAAATCAGGGCGCGGGCGCGTTGACTGCCGTTTCACGCGGGCGCAAACTCAATCAATTTAACACCGGCGTTCTGCTCTCGCAGACGCAGCAATTCAGCTCGAATATCGTCAACGAATTCAAAGCCGATTTCGTTTATTACAAATCTCGTTTGACGACCAACGACCCGCTCGGACCGGAAATCAACATTGACGGTTTTGGCAACTTCGGGCGCGATATTTTTCTGCCTTCGACCACCATTGACCGCCACTATGATCTTCTAGATAATGTGACGCTGGTCAGCGGAAATCATACGATTAAATTCGGCGGAAACTTTAACTACATTCCGTTCACCGGCACGAACGAAACCTTTTTCGGCGGACGCTTCAATTTCGGTTCGGGCGTGCTGCCGCTGACCAGCGCGATTGTCGCGGGCGGAATTGCAGCACCGGCGACCGTCGGCGGTTTGCAAGCCTTTTTGACGGCGAACAATCCGGCATTGCTGGCAACTCTCGGCGCGACGGTCAACGCTCTGCAAACATATAATCTGAATTTACCGTTTGTTTATCAGCAGGGTTTCGGCACGACGACCACGCGCGATGCAGTTACGAGAGTCGGTTTTTACGGGCAGGATACCTGGAAAATCCGTCAAAATTTGACTTTCAATTACGGTTTGCGCTATTCGGTCAGCAAAGAGCCGTTTGATTTGCGGGTTGACAAAAATGATTTCCAACCGCGAGCCGGTTTCGCTTATGACATTATGGGCGACGGCAAAACCGTTATTCGCGGCGGCGCGGGAATTTTTTCGGCGTATGTCAATACGCTGGTTTCCGGCGTGATCCGCACGCTCGGTAATCCGGCGTTTCCCGACGACAATATCAACATCGTTTTAGCGACGGCAACGAGCGGCGGTTTGCCGCTTGACCCGGCGAATCCGACCGGACCGCGTGCGCCGACATCGTTCGCCGTTTATCAACGCTTTCTCGCCGTAACAAATAATTTTTCGCGCACGGCAACCGCCGCCGACCTTGCCTTTTTCGGCATTGTCCCGCGCGAAAACGGCACGCTCGAAGTGCGTTTTCTCGGCGACCCAAATTATAAAACGCCGGAAAGTTATCAGGCGAGCGCGGCGATTGAACGCGATTTGGGCGGCGGCTTTTCGTTTGAAGCCAGCTATCTTTATAATCGCGGAATTTATTTGACGCGCAACCGCGACGTTAATCAATTCAAACGAACCGGACCGATTAATCCGAATAATCCGGGCGGCGGCGCGACCTTTATTCGCTTTCCGACCGCCGCGCAAGCGGCTGCCGGGCTGACCAGCGATTTCCGCAATCCGTTTCGTTTTCAGGACAACATTTACGAATCGAGCGCGAATTCGTTTTACAACGCCGGAACATTCGCCGTGCGTCGTCGTTTCAGCCAAAACTTCAGCGTCAACGCGCATTACACCATTTCAAAAACGATTGACGAGGTAACGGATTTTAACTCGGATTTTTCGGCGCAAAATCCGCTCGATTTGCGAGCCGACCGCGCTCTTTCGTCGTTTGACCAACGCCACCGCGTCGTTTTAAGCGGCGTTTTTCAAATTCCGAAATACGGCGATTCGCTCGCGTCGAACATTTTCAGCAATTTCGTTTTTTCCCCGATTTTCAATTACGGTTCGGGCAGACCGTTCAATCTGCAGCTCGGCGGCTCGGTTGACGCTAACGGCGACGGGCGTTCGCAAACCGACCGACCCGGAACCATCGGGCGAAACACCGGACTCGGCGAAAGCATCTACACTTTCGACGCGCGTCTGAGTCGCCGGTTTAGTTTCGGTGAACGTCGGTCTTTGGAATTGATTGCGGAAGGTTTTAATCTTTTCAACCGGACGAATTTCCAAGGCATCAACAATTCGGTCGGCACTTTGACGGTGGCGCAGCGCGACGAACTCGGAACACGCCAAGCCCGCGGCATCGAAGGACCTGCACCGACTACGCCGCTTGGCTTTACGTCGTCGGGTCCGGCGCGGCAATTCCAATTCGGCGCACGGTTCAACTTTTAAAAAAGGATGAGGGATGAGTAGAAACAAAGGATGAGGGATGAAGGATGAGGGATGAGTAAAGCCGCTTGGCGACTCATCCCTTTTTCTTTTCATCCCTCATCCCTTCTTCCCGCCTTGCCTTAAAGTGATTGTTCCGTCTAAACTTTTCTACAGTTACCAAATCAAAGAATAACAACCAGTTGACTAAAATTTAATGTTTCCGAAACGCGAAATGCTTTCGGATATTTACGAGACGACTTTCGATTCAAATTCCCTGACAGCGAAAGTTTTTGGCAGCGCGTCAACGGTGTCTTTCTAAAAAAATTTAAGGAGTTAAAAAATAATGAAAGCATTTTCCGTTGCTTTTTCCCGCATCGCCGAAAAAACTTTAATGTTGGCGATTGTTTTATTTGTCAGCGTCGGCACTATTCTGGCGCAGGCGCAAGCCAGCACCGCCGATTTGAGCGGCACCGTTACCGATTCGCAGGACGCGGTGGTGCCGGGCGCGACCGTTACGGCGCGAAGTCCGGCGACCAATATCACGCGCACCGTTACGACCAATGACGAAGGCAGATACCAGATATTTGCCTTGCCGCCGGGCGAATACGAACTTTCGGCGGAAGCCGCGACATTCAAGAAAACCGTCATTTCGCAGCTTCGTCTGACCGTCGGACAAAGTGCCGAAGTGCAAATCAAACTTGAAGTCGGCGGTCAGGATGTCATCGTCAATGTTTCGGGCAATGAGGTAAATTTAGTCGAAACGACCCGCACGTCGGTTGCCAACACGATTGACCAGCAGCGCATCGAAAATCTGCCGGTCAACGAACGCAGCGCGACCGGCTTTGCCCTGACGATTTCGACCGTCGGACGCGACAACGGTCGTCCCGTCGGACCCGCGCCGACTTCCGGCTTGAACATCGGCGGACAGCGCGGACGCTCGACGCTCGTGCAGGTTGACGGCTCGGACTTTACCGACAACTCGGTCAACGCCGCCCGCACGACCGTTTCACAGGAAGCCGTGCAGGAGTTTCAGGTCGCCACTAATTCTTACGCGCCCGAATTCGGACGCGCTACCGGCGGCATCATCAACGTCGTAACCAAACGCGGCACGAACGATTACAGCGGCAACGTCTTCGGCTTTATCCGCGACAAAAGCATTCAGGCACGCAACCCGTTCGCGCCGGTCAAATCGGCTTACACCAGAACGCAGTTCGGTGGAACTTTAGGCGGACCTTTGCCTTTTCTAAACTTCGGCGAAGGCGGACCCGTCACGACTTCGGGCAAAGATAAAAACTTTTTCTTCGCTTCGTTTGAACGCCGTCAGCGCAACGAAACCGGATTTTTTACCAGCAACGTCGGACAGGGATTAAACGGCACGGCGACGATTCAAGCCATCGCCGGACTGAATCCGACCGCGCGAACATTTACCAATTTAACGCCGGAACAGGCGGCGAGAATTAACGGCACGATAGCCTCAGGCTTACAGTTAATTGCCGCCGGACAAACCGCCAACGGCGCGAATTTGATTTGCGCGGCGCGGGCTTACGCCTTTTTCGCGTCGAGCGGCGGACAAACCGGCTTGACCGGCAGTAACTCTTTGATTACGCCGAACGACGGCAGCGGCTGTCCGGCGATTAGTCCGATTACACCGACCAATCCGGTCATCGGTTCGCGGTTTATTTTGTCGGGCGCACCCGTTCCCTTCAACACGCGCAACGCCGCCGGACAATTTACCGCCTTTCGTGCGCTGAACGATTTGCAGAGAGTTTTTCCCGTTACCGACCGCTCGAACTTTTTCTCGTTTCGCACCGACCATAATTTGAACACGGAAAATCAACTGACTTTCCGCCTCGGCTACAATCCCGGCACGATTACCGGCATTCAGGTCGAATCGCAAAATCAATCTTTGGGACAAAATGATTTTTCGCGCACCGGCATTCAGGATTTGAAAGATTATTCGTTCACCGCCGGACTTAATTCGACTTTGGGCGAACGCGCGGCGAACGAATTTCGCTTCAGCTACGGCAGACGCGATACGTCTTTCCTTTCGCAAAACGGCGATTCGGTGGCATTTAACATTTCGGATGCGGCGTTTATCGGGCGCGAACTTTTCTCGCCGGTCGAGCGCACCGAAACACGTTATCAATTCGCCGACAACATCAATTACATTCTCGGCAATCACACTTTGAAATTTGGCGGCGACATCAATTTCGTTCGCATCCCGAACGCGCGTTTTGAATTAAATTTCGCCGGACTGTTCAACTTCGGACCGTTCGCGGCGGGCAATCTCAACGCGGCTTTCGGGCAGTTGGGCTTTCCCGATTTTACGCCGGTGCAGGCTTACGGACTCGGTTTGCCGTCAACTTATATTCAGGGTTTCGGCGACCCGATTAGCCGCATTAAAAACACGCCGATTGCGTTTTTCGCGCAGGATACATGGAAGGCAACGCGCCGTTTGACTATTAATTACGGCGTTCGCTACGATGTCGAACTGACGGAAACCATCGCGCCGGTCGGTTTTAACGACCCGCTTTCGCGCATCAATTTGTCGGCGGCGGACATTCTCGCCGCGCAGGACGCGCTCGGCGTTCAGCAGGGTTTTCCGCGCGATAAAAATAACGTCGCGCCGCGTTTCGGCTTCGCCTACGACGTTTTCGGCGACAGCAAAACCGTCGTGCGCGGTGCGCTCGGATTGTTCTATGACCATCCGCTGCTTGCCGCCGCGTTCAACTCGGACATCGCCGATGCCGCGCAGCAGCAGCAAGCGGTTTTGACGGCGGGCAGTCCGTCTTCGACCGCGCTGCTCAACGCCGCGCAAGTTTTTCAAGGCACGGTTTGTGTTCCGGGCGCACCTTTAACGCCGGTTTGCGCGGCACAGCCCGCTGGAACATTTACGCCGGGCGTGGCTCCGACGGCGCAGTATCAATTCGGCAGACAACGCTTTAACGACCAAACCTTCACCGGCTTCGGAGCGGTTTTGCCGTTCACTTTGCCGATTACGAAAGATTTTAAATACGCTTCGGCAACTCAGGCAAATTTAACCTTTGAGCATCAATTGACGAACAATATGTCCGTTTCGGCTTCGTATATTTTCGTCGGCGCACATAATTTACCGCATCCGACTGATTTGAACTCGCCGCGCACGGATTTGCAGATTCAAAACTTTCAACGCTTTGCCGGAAGACTGCCGACAACGCAAACCGAAGCGGTTGCCTTTACGATTCCGGTCGCGCCGCCCGGTTCAGCGGCTGGCGGCGCAGGCTGCACAGTCGTCATTCCCGGCGCGGTGGCGCAATGCGCGGGCGGGCGCGTCGTGGCTCCGGCTTTCGCCAACTTTTTCCGCCCAAATGCGCCGAACTATTTTCTGACGCAATCTATTTTGAATTTGTATAACGCAACTCCGGGATTGCCAACCGCGCTGCAACGGACGCTTGCCGATTTTAATAATGCGTTAGCAGGTTCGTTGCGAACGCCGGGAACAATTTCGCCGTTCGGCGCGGTCAACGCGCAGTCTTCGGATGGAAACTCGAATTACAACGCGCTGAATCTGGAATTGAAACGGCGGTTCGCCAACAATCTGACGTTTTTGGCGAGTTACACTTTCTCGAAATCAATTGACGATTCGAGCGATTTGCAGACGCTTTTGATTCCGCAAGACCCGCGTAATTTCCGCGCCGAACGCTCGCTCTCCTTGTTTGACCAGCGGCATCGCTTCGTGTTCAGCGGCGTTTTGGCTTCGCCGACGGCGTGGCGTTCGTCGGATAGTTTGGCGAAAAAGTTTTTGTCGGACTTTACGCTCGCGCCGATTCTCGAAATCTCTTCGGGTCGTCCGTTCAACATCATCACGAACTTCGACGCGAACAACGACCAGTCATCGCAAACCGACCGTCCGAGCGTGAACGCCGACGGCAGTTTGTGTATTCCGGGAACGCTCGGCTGCTCCACGCCTTTGATTACCAACGGGCAATTTTCAGTCGGTAATCTAGGGCGTAACACCGGCGCGACGCACGCTTTCGCGTCGCTCGATATGCGCGTGGCGCGTTCGATTCGTTTCGGCGAACGCACGCGATTGGAGTTGATTGCCGAAGGCTTTAACTTGTTCAATCGTTTCAACGAGGCATCCGCGTCGCCGTTTTTCAACGCCGTCAACTCCCGTGCCGAGCGCAGCAAAAGCGGTGCGTATTACAGCCGTTCGACGGCTTCGTATGACCCGCGTCAATTCCAATTCGGCGCGAAGTTGAATTTCTAAACTTCGCTTCGGATGCAAATCAAAAAGCTGTTCGACTTCGGTTCGGACAGCTTTTTTTGTTATCTTAATTTAAGTTATAAGTGTCTGCGGCTGTGCCGCTTCGATGTGCGGAAAGGCTGTGTCTTTCCGATTAGCTTCCCTGATTTCTGCGGCTGCGCCGCGCCTTTCTGCACATCGGGCGGCACAGCCGCAGAGGATTTCTGATAGACAGTTTAGATTAATTTAAATTGGTGGAAAGTTTATCGCACAAAATAAAGCAAAAAGCCATCGAAATCGGTTTCGACAAAATCGGCATCGTTCGCGCCGAATCTTTGATTGAAGAAGGCGGAAAACTCGACGAGTGGCTCGAAAAAGGTTTTCACGCTTCAATGAAATGGCTTGAACGTGAACCGGAAAAACGAAAAAATCCGGCGATGATTTTTCCCGATGCCAAATCCGTGGTCGTCGTCGCGCTGAATTATTTCACGCCGCACAAACACGAAGAATCGAGCGCGAAGGGCAAAGTTTCGCGCTATGCGTGGGGCGACGATTACCACGATGTTTTGAAAGAAAAACTCCGCGAACTATTATCTTTTATCAAATCAATTGATGCTGCCGCTGATGGGAAAATCTGCGTTGACACCGCGCCGATGATGGATAAAGCGTGGGCGATTCGCGCCGGTTTGGGCTGGCTCGGCAAACATTCCAACGTCATCACGAAAGAATTCGGCTCGTGGATTTTTATCGGCGAGATTATTTTAAATGTCGAATTGGAATATGAAACCGAAACGATTGCCGATGCTTGCGGAACTTGCACGAAATGTCTCGACGCTTGCCCGACTTCCGCCATCGTCGCGCCCTACGTGGTTGATTCAAAAGCGTGTATTTCTTATGCTACTATCGAATTGCGCGATTCCGAATTGCCCGGCGAAATTACGGAAAATTTGAACGGCTGGCTTTACGGCTGTGATATTTGTCAGGACGTTTGCCCGTGGAATCGGTTTGAAAAGCCGACGACGGAGACGCGATTCGAGCCGCGCCCGGACAATGTTTCGAGCGATTTAACAGCGATTCTCGCGCTTTCGCCCGAAACTTACGCCGCGAAATTTCGCCGCAGCGCGATGAAACGAACGAAACTCGGCGGCTTGCAGAGAAACGCGAAAGCGTTGAAAATAAACGGTAAAAAATGAAAAAGGTATATCGAAATTTAATTGTTTCAGCGTTGGCGATTGGTTTTTTGACGTTTAACTTTATCGGCGAACAGGCGCACGCGCAGAATCGCGGTTCGGTCAAACCGACACCCGCGCCGACGGCAAAAAAATCGCCGTCGAAAACTGCCAAAGCCGTTGCTAAACCAACGCCGAAGCCGACACCGAAAGTGAAAAATACGCCGAAAACATGGGCGACACCGAAAAAACCGGTTGAAGCGAAAAATAAACCGACTCCGAAACCGTCAAACACGCCGCCATCCGATTCAAAACCGATTGGGCAAATTATCGTAACGGCGACGAATGTCATCGTCCGTCAGCAAGCGTCGGCAAAATCAAATCGTTTGACGGCGGTCAGACTCGGCAAAATTCTGCCCGTCGTCACAAGAGGCGCGGCGTTTTATCAAGTCAAATATGAAACCGGCAAAGACGGCTGGATTGCGACGGGTAACACGCGCGATTTCGACGCGGACAAACGCGAAGCCGTCTATCGGGAAATCGGCGATAAATATCTGAAAACCAAAAAATTCGATTTCGCCGACGCTGCGGAAGTAACCGAATTTCTGCGAACCGCGCAGGCGTTGGTCAAAACCGACGAAGCCCGCGCCGATTTGGGATTCAAAAGACTGCGGTTTATCGCCGCCGCCCTCAAAACAATTCCGACGGGCAAGGGCGAACAATTTCCGTATAAAAATTTTATCAAAGCGAACGAACGCGACATCGTGTATAGCGAGCCGTCAGCCGAATGGTCGGTTCGCGCCGAAAGCATCTGGGATTTGCACGGCAAATTTACCGCGCTGCCGATTGCCGAAGAAATCGCGTGGACGGCGGCGCGAACGACGATTCCGGGCGAGTGCGAAGGCTATATCAACTGCTATCTGTATAACATTCGCGCCACCGACGGCGAGTATCTGAATTTTTACCCGAACGGCAAATATACGCAGAAATCTTTAACGGACATCGGCAATTACCTCACACCGTTCGTCGCCGACATCAAGGACAAAACCGTCTATACGCCGCCGACCGACATCAGCGACCGCGCCGAATTTAACCGATTCTTAACCGAACTCCGCACGATCATCTCGAAAGTTCCGAACATCGAAAAAAACAGAATTTTGAAACAGATAAACGATTTGGGTGAAGGCTACAAATGATTGATAATGGATAATGGATAACGAATAATTGATAATTGAATGATTGAGCAGATGGAAGTTGATAATAAACAAAATTTCTTTAATTATCCGTTATCAATTATTCATTATCCGCTAATAAAAATGCTTTTGCGCGATGCTCACAACCGAATAATCCGCGATTTGCGCGTCAGCCTGACTGACCGCTGTAACTTTCGCTGTTTTTATTGTCTGCCGAAC
This sequence comes from Pyrinomonadaceae bacterium, assembly GCA_026786155.1. Taxonomy (GTDB): domain Bacteria; phylum Acidobacteriota; class Blastocatellia; order Pyrinomonadales; family Pyrinomonadaceae. The sequence continues at coordinate 4,861 of JAJAYR010000469.1, read as the reverse complement.
GGCGAGCCGCCGCTTGCCCGCAAGGAAACGATTCTGACTTTTGAAGAAATCGAATACGTCTGCGACATTTTCGTGTCTTTGGGTATCGAGAAGATTCGTCTGACGGGCGGCGAACCGCTTTTGCGGAAAGGCATTGAAGTTTTAATCGAAAAACTCGCAAGATTGAAAATTTCAGATTCCAAATTCCAGATTTCAGATTCGGAAACCATCGGCAACCACTCTCGACTCTCGGCTCTCGACTCTCGACTCCTAAAAGATTTGGCTTTAACGACCAACGGACACAGTTTTCCGCGCCGCGCCGAAGATTTGCAACGTGCCGGATTAGACCGTGTAACGATTTCTTTGGACAGTTTGCGGCGCGAGAGATTTAAGGAAATAACGGGCGTTGACGCGCTCGAAAATGTTCTCGATTCCATCGAAGCGGCGAAAAACGCGGGCTTAACGCCGGTCAAAATCAACGCCGTTTTAGTGCGCGGGCGCAATGACGACGAGATTGTTGACTTCGCCGTGTTTGCCCGCGAACACGACGTGAAAATGCGCTTTATCGAATTTATGCCGCTCGATTCGGGGAACGAATGGAACAGAAATCAAATCGTTCCCGCTAAAGAAATCCGCGAAGTAATCAATGCGGTTTTCCCACTCGAATTGAAAGAAAAATCACGCGGCGCGGAAACGGCTTGGCGTTACAAATTCGCCGACGGCGCGGCGGGCGAAATCGGCATCGTTGCGCCGGTAACGGAAATGTTCTGCGGCGCGTGTTCTCGCATTCGCCTGACGGCGGACGGGCAAATTCGGACTTGCCTGTTTTCAACCGTCGAACACAACTTGCGCGATGTCGTTCGCAGCGGCGCAACGCGCACCGAAATCGTCGAATTCATCAAATCGGTGGTGCGCCAAAAAGAAGCGCGGCATACGATAAACGACCAAAATTTCGCGCCCGCGTCGCGTTCGATGAGCTTTATCGGAGGCTGAAAATATTTCGCAAAGTGCAGATACTTTGTTAGAATTTGAGACTGAGAAGGAAAACTTTATGTCGGCAATTCTTGAAACACGCGAAAAACTTCCGCTCCCGCAGTTCGGCGACGGCGCGTTTGACCCGTATCGTTTGCGCGTCGAAGACTACGAAAAAATGATTGACCACGGAATCTTTGGCGAAGACGAGAAAATCGAATTATGGGAAGGAGTTTTAGTAACGATGAGTCCGAAAGGTAGCAAACACGCCAACGCCGTCAGAAGAATTGACCGAATAATCGAAAAAAGGCTAGGCGAAAAAATAGTTTTTTCGGCGCAGGACCCGATTCGTCTCGATGATTTTTCCGAACCCGAGCCGGATGTCGCGCTGCTCGCGCTGCCGATTGAAAATTATGATGAACGCCACCCGACACCGCAAGATATTTATTTGGTGATGGAAATCGCCGACACTTCAATCGAAAAAGACCGGCGCAAAGCGTTCAATTACGCGCGAAACGGCATCCGTCAATATCTTTTGCTCAATCTGAACACCAACGAAATCGAAGATTACCGCGAACCTTCCGCCGACGGTTATCGTTTCAAAAAAACTCACGATGCCAAAGCGATTTTCAATCTCGTCGCTTTTCCCGAAGTCGAAATCAAAGTCGCTGATTTGCTTCCGCCGGAAAGCGCGGAGACGCGGTGATTATTCGTGCCGACAATTCTTTTTCCGTCGAAGGCTGGTCGCTGGATTTTTCAATCCGCGCAGCAGCATCGTTTTCGTCGGCGTCCTGCCAGGCGCAATCCTCGCCGCGCTGCCTCTTTGCCGTTATTGCAAATCGAAAAACTCGAATCTGCTCGGTGTCGCGCTTGATTCGGGTTTCAATTTCAAAGCCGCCTGCAATCGCGCTTTTAAAAGATTCACGGGCGTTTCGCCGAAGGAATTTCAGAATAATTTAGTTGCCAAGTAGGACGCTCGAAAAAGAAAAATTTTGACTATTTCGTAACCGAAAATGTTTAATATATTTAGAGTGTTTTCGTCGCTCCGTTCAATCTTTTCCAGCCGACGTTTCTTATAATGAATTCTCTCGGACGACTTTTAGTATTTTTACTAATTTTTCAATTCTATTTCTGCTTTGCTGAATGCCAAAATCTATTCGGTCAATACCGCTTTGATACTTGGACGACGGATAATGGTCTGCCGCAAAATGGTCTGCGAAAAATCACCCAAACGCCGGACGGTTATCTGTGGTTCACGACATATGACGGTTTGGTGCGTTTTGATGGCGTTCGCTTTACGACATTTAATAAAAATAATACCGCAGGCATCATAAACAATCGTTTCACTTGGCTTTACGGCGATAAAGACGGGACTTTATACGCTATGACAATGGAAGACGGTATTCTGACGATTTATCGGAACGGCGTTTTTTCTTCGTATACTTCCGACCAAGTTCCCGGACATTACATCATCCGCATTGAACCCGACGAAAACGGTGAGATATGTTTTTTGACGGAAGACTTTGAGCGAACTTCAAAAAGTTGGTATTACCTGCGGAACGGCAAATTTGAACTGATTGAAAAGCAGGAAAACAGTCGTGAAAAAGTGGTTTATCAAGGTAAAGACGGCACCCAATGGACAATTTCGCCGACTGAAATAATCGAATTATCCAACGGAAAAACTACTGTTCACCCGAATAAAATTGTCAAATTCGACACTTCTTTGCCGGTTTTTGAAGACCGCGAAAACGGACTTTGGATTGGCGGAGTTTCTTTAATTCATCTTAAAGACGGTAAGATGGAAATTTTCGGTGAAAAAGACGGTTTTCTGCTGAATGTCGATTTTCATTCGTTCCGGCAGGAATCAGATGGCAGTATTTGGTTTGCCAACGGTGGCAGATTAGGTCCCGGCGTGGGCTTGGTCAAGTATCAAAATGGGCAATTTTCAAGTTACGGAAAAGAACTCGGGCTTTCGGACACAAGCATTTTCGATGTTTTCAAAGATCGTGAAGGCACGACTTGGCTGGCAACCAACAAAGGTCTCAACCGACTGCGAAAAAAAATTATCAGCGGTTACAGCACCAAAGACGGCATTAACTCTTCGGAAGTTTATCCGATTTACCGCGACCGCAAAGAAAATATCTGGATTGGCACGACCAATGATTTGAGTATTTATCGCAACGGCAAGTTTGAATCGGCTAATCTGAAACAAGTTCCGCAAGCTATTCCGATTGAACGGCAATGGACGAACGGAAAAATGTCGGTTCAATCGCTCTTTGAAGATTCAAACGGCAAGATGTGGATCGGCTTAAACGGTGGGATTTTTGTCAGTCAAAACGGCGAAGCTGAAATGCTCGACAATACAGCCGGACATCACGTTTTGGCAATTCAGTCGGATAAATCGGGAAACGTCTGGGCGGCGACCAACAAAGGACTTTTACGGTTCAGAGATTACGAGTTGATTGCCAAATATACTGCCGAAGACGGTTTGCCGAGTGAATTTATGACCACAATTTTTGAAGATTCAAAAGGCAGATTGTGGTTCGGCAGTTACGGCGGTTTGTCCGAATTCAAAGACGGCAAATTTATCAATTACACAACCAAAGACGGTTTAGCCGGAAATTATGTCCGTTCGATTTACGAAGATAACGAAGGAACTTTTTGGATCGGAACTTACGACGAAGGAATGAGCCGCTTCAAAAATGGTCAATTTGTCAGTTACAAAGAAGAAAACGGTTTATACAACAGCGGCGTTTTTGCGATTCGGGAAGACCGTCGCCATAACTTTTGGATCAGTTCAAATCGCGGACTTTATCGGGTTAAACGTCAGGAATTAAACGATTTCGCCGACGGAAAAATCAATAAAATAAACAGCGTCGGCTACGGCAAAGAAGACGGAATGCTTTCAACCGAATGCAACGGCGGACGACAACCCGCGAGCATCACGGACAAAGACGGCAAGTTTTGGTTTCCGACGCAGGAAGGCGTGATTGTGGTTGATTCCGAAGCCGAAAGCGATAATCCGCTGCCGCCGCCGGTCGTCGTTGAAGACGTAACGGTCGAGCGTGAATCGGTTAATTTCAGCAACGGAATTACGATTGAAGCCGGACAAAAAAATATCGAAATTCGCTACACAGGACTCAGTTTAATAAAATCCGGGCAAATAAAATTTCAATACAAACTGGAAGGACACGATGCCGATTGGATAGACGCCGGCACGCGCCGCACCGCTTATTATTCGTATTTGCCGCCGGGAAATTACACTTTTCGCGTCAAAGCCGCCAACAGCGACGGCGTTTGGAGTGAAGAAGGCAAAACAATCGGTTTGGAAATGAAGCCTTTCTTTTATCAAACGAAGTCATTTTACTTACTTTCTATCGCCGTTGGAACTTTATGTTTGTTTCTCGTTTGGCAGTTTAGCGTTTATCAGTTGAAATCCCGCGAAAGACGGCTCACAAAATTGGTGGCGGAAAGAACTCAAAAACTAGACGAAGCCAACAAAGAATTGCAGCATCTGGCGAATTCCGACGGACTGACGAAAATCGGGAACCGCCGCCGTTTTGAAAATTTTCTGGCAGACGAATGGCATCGCGCCGTGCGTTTCAAAACTGAAATTTCGCTGATTCTACTCGACATTGACCATTTCAAACTTTTCAACGACACTTACGGGCATCAATCGGGCGACGATTGTTTGCAGAAAGTTGCCGAAGCCCTAGCCGCAACCATCAATCGCCCGACCGATTTAGTCGCCAGATTCGGCGGCGAAGAATTTGCCATAATTTTAGGCGGAACCGACGCGGCAGGAGCTTTAATCATCGCCGAACAAGCATTGGAAAATGTCAAAAACCTAAGAATTCCGCACGGCAAATCCAAAACGAGCGAGCATCTGACCATCAGCCTCGGCGTGGCG
>JAJAYR010000468.1 GCA_026786155.1 Pyrinomonadaceae bacterium | reverse complement strand
GTTAGAAATATAATTTTTTCCCGTTAAATAATTTTCGATAAAACTTTTCGCAACCTTTCCGAGTCGCTTGGCGTGAGACAAAACGCAAGCGGCTTTTGTTTTAGCCGAAATAATTTGCAAAACTTTATGAGTGTATGGCATTGGACAAATTCGAGAATTCGGGCGCGGAGGTGCAATCGTTCGTGCCGTTTAAAGATTTGTCCGACCATCAATTGATTGAAGCGACCAAAGCGGGCGACGAAGCGGCGTTCGGCGAGATTATGCGCCGCTATCGCAATCAACTGACGAATTATATTTACCGTTTTTTGAACGATTACGAAGAAGCCGTTGATTTGGCGCAGGAAACTTTCGTTCGGGTCTATTTTGCGATTGAACGCTATCACACGGATTACGCTTTTTCGACGTATATTTACCACATTGCGACGAATCTGGCGATTAGCGAAATCCGCAAACGCAAGCGGCGCAAATTGGTTTCCTTGACCGGACTTTTTCAATACGGCGACGAAGAAGCGCAGGATTTTAATCCGCCGGACGAAAAGCCTTTGGCTGACGAAAGTTTAATTGAAAACGAACAGAGCCGGACGATTGCCAAAGCGATTGCGACTTTGCCGGAAAAATATCGCGCCCCGATTGTTCTGCGCGACATCGAAGGCAAAAGTTACGAAGAAATCGCGGAGATTTTAGAACTCGGTTTAGGCACGACGAAATCGCGCATCAGCCGCGCTCGTGGGCTTTTGAGAGATAAATTACAAAAGTTTTTTTAGAAGTAAGTGTTATGAATTGTCGAGAATTTACCATCGAATTTGAAGAGCGCGGAAGTTTGTCCGAACCGGCGACGCGGCACCTGACCATCTGCGCCGACTGTAAAAAAATCAGCGACCGGCAGATGCAAATTTGGCTGATGATTGACGGATTAAAGCCGGTTGCCGCGCCGAACGATTTCGATATTCGCGTCAAAGCGCGAATCGCCAACGCCAAACCGTCGGATTTTCAATCGCCGCGATTTCTGCCGATTCTGCGCTACGTTTTGCCGTTGAGCGTCGTCGTTTTGCTTTTCGGGTTGTTCGTTTTTAATTCAGCCTATTTTTCCGGCAGTCAGAATGTGCCGCAAATCGCTCAAAGTATTATCGAAAACCCAACGGCAAAAGAAAATCCGCCGGTTAATATCGCGTTCGCCAATCAACTCGCTTTTGCGCCGTCAAATGGTAATAAATCAGCCGTCGAACCGTCTTTAACAGCAGGAAATTCAATTGTAGAAATTCCCTCAAAAACTGCGAAGCGACTCGAAAACAATCAAGATGTAAAGTTTGAAACGGCTGCGCTATCGTCAAACAGGCAAGCTAAATCGCCGAGAAAATCCGGCGGCAATGATTCGGGCGGCGGTTCGCGCGTTAGTGCGTTAAGCGAAACAACTATTCGCACACCGAAAGGAATTAATCTAAATGCTAATGTTAATGGTGCGCCGAAAATTGAAAGCCCGAAACCGGCTGGCGACGCGGAAATTTTGTCTTTCTTTGGAATTGAAACAGTTTTGGAAAACGGCAGGCGAACGGTTAAATCATTGACGAAAAATAGTGCCGCCGGGCGTTCGGACGTAAAAGTCGGCGATGTCATCGAAAAGGTCAAAAACAATTCCGTAATGATTTTGCGCGGAACGGAAAAACTCGAAATCACTTTTCAAAGCAGCGTCAATCAACAGCGTTGAGAATTTCTAGAAGCTATCTCAAAAATTGGTTTTAGTTCAGAGTTCAAACTTTAGTTTGTTTCACCGCCGCGCTTCGCTGGCGATAAAACACGCTCAAGCGTGAACTCAGAACTTTTGCGCGTTGTTCTTCCAGATAACTTCTAAAATTTTGTCTCTAAAAGTTTCTTCGCTGCCGAAACGCATTCGGCATATTCGGGCAAATATTCGGGATTCGGTTTCATTTTCAGCAAATAATCCAGTTGTTTTTTGGCTTCGGCAGCGCGGTTTGCGGCGAGATACGCCTGTGCGAGATGAAGTCTGGTATAAGAATTTTCTCTGTCAATTTCAATCGCTTTTTCGAGATATTCAACCGCTTTGGCTGATTTTCCGCCGGTTAATCGCGTGCTGAGTTCGATTTGCGCGAGCGCGTCAAAGGCACTCGCGCCCTGATACGCCGGCTCGATTGCGATGACTTTGTTCATCGCCGTCCGAATGTCGCCGATGGAAGTCAAACCTTTCGTCAAAGGTGCGCGTTTCGCCTGTTCGCCCAAATTCGCGCCATACCAGAAGTAACCGTCCGGCTTATTCGGTTCAATGCGGGACGTGATTTGTCCCGCCGTTTCGCCGTTTTCAAACGCTTTTTTGCCTTCCTTTTCGTCGGTCGTCAGTCTGCCGAGAAAATAATTATATTTCGCAAATTTCCATTCGACTTCAAAATTCCGCGCGTCGGGATTTCTGATTTGAGCGAGCAAATTAACCGCTTCGCGCAGTTTCGGCAAATCGTTATGACCTTTGCCTAAATCATCGGCTTGAGCAACGGTTTTAGCCGTTGGCAAAGTCGGTTTCCGCGGCGCGGCATTTTCCGTCGAAGCGCACGAAGTCGCCCAAAATGCCAACAAAACGATTGTAATAATACTGTAAAAGCTGAATTTGCTCATCCGTTCAAATTACCCAAAACATCAAATTTTTGCTATATTCAAGTCTTTCTAATAAAAACGAATCTTATAAGATTTTGCACCGAATATAAACAGCGATAATGAAGAAAAACGGACAGGCGGCGGCATTTTACGATTTGGAAGGAACTTTGGTCAGCACTAATCTGGTTCACACGCTCGCCTTTTACTCGCGCCGCCAGCAAGGATTATTCAAAACCATCAAACGAACCGTCGGCACGTTCGCCAAACTTCCCCTTTTCGGCGCGACCGATTTGTATTCGCGCAACGTCTTTAACGAATTCTTTTTTCAAAGCTACAAAGGCGAATCCGAAGACCGTCTGCGTTATTTCTCCGAAGAACTGTTTGAAGAAATTCTGAAACCCGCGATTTTCGACGGCACGCCGGAACTCATCGCGCAATCGAAAAAAATCGGGCAGCGGCAAATCGTCATCACGGGCGCGTTGGATTTTACGATTGACCGCTTGATGAATTATCTCGGCATTGACGTTTATAAAGCGAATCGTCTCGAATTCGTCAACGGTTACGCGACGGGGCGAATTTTGCCGCCGATAATGGCTTCGGCGACCAAAGCGAAATGGATGCGCGAATACAGCGAAAAAAACGACATCAATTTATCGGAATCTTACGCTTATTCCGACAGCATTTCCGATTTGCCGATGCTCTCCATCGTCGGTCATCCGGTGGCGATAAATCCTGATTTTCGGTTGAAACAAACGGCGATTCAGCACGATTGGGCGATTTTGGATTTGAAATAGTCGGTAATATAATGACTACGCAGCCAAAACAAATAATAGAGGTTAAAAATGTCGCATACAGTCAAAGATGCAAAAAATAATTTGAGCGGACTAATTCGTTTGGCGGAAAAAGGCGAACCGCAAATCATTCGGCGGCACGATACGGAAGTCGCCGTTGTCGTTTCGATTGCCGATTGGCAAAAAGTGAACGGCAAAAAGGAAAGTTTGGTCGAATTTCTGCGAAACAGTCCGCTTGACGAAATACTTCCGTATTTGGAACGTCCCGACGATTTGCCGCGTGAGGTTATCGTTTGAATGAATTTTCTGCTTGACACCTGCAC
>JAJAYR010000467.1 GCA_026786155.1 Pyrinomonadaceae bacterium | reverse complement strand
CGTCAGAAAAAGCATCGAGGAAAACAAAAGCGACAAAACCGAAATGGCGAAGAATTGTCTTGATTACAAAAAACAATTGTAAAAATTTAAAGCCGAAGAAGACAGCAAGAAAGCTGAAAAATAAAACGGAACGCCGTCCATCCTGGCGGCAGTGAGCGTCGCTGCGGCGCGAATAAAAGTTGCGATTAAATTCGATGTTGAAAGTAGCGAAAGATTTATTCGCGTTTCGCGCTTACTGCCGCCAGGATGGACGGCGTTCCGTTTTATTTTTCAGCTTTCTTGCTGTCTTCTTCGGCTTTAAATTTTTCCAATTGTTTTTTGTAATCAAGACAATTCTTCGCCATTTCGGTTTTGTCGCTTTTGTTTTCCTCGATGCTTTTTCTGACGCTTTCACGAATTCGGTTGAGGAAAAACTCGCGCGTCGCTTTGGAAACGTAATCGTCATTTTGATTTTTCGACTGCGCGGAAATCGAATCGAGCAGTTCGTCGCATTCGGGAACGCCGGTTGATTCTCCGCCGACGGTCGCGTCAATCGCTTTTTCAGCCAAAGTTTTATCTTCGGTCGGCGTTTGTTTTGATTCGGTATTTTTCGGCGCGTCCGAACTCCCGGCGAGCGGATTATAAAAACTACAGCCCACAACGGAAACGAACAAAATCGCCGCAACAATCAACAAAACGAATTTATTTTTCATAATTTTTTCTCAACATAAAATTAGCTTGATAAGTATTTTCCACGCTTTTTGCAAAACTGTAAATCGCGCGTCGGTAAAAGTTACGACGCGAGCGGCTTAACGGTTCGGGCAAATTGAAAAAGAAAACGGTTGCGGCGCAAAATTTCGATACGGTTCAGAGCGTAAAGATGAGAAGCGTCATCGTCGCCATAGACGGTTGAAAAAGCGGCGATATAACCGGCATTTTTTACGGCTTGCTGCGCCGTTTCGGTGAAAAAACCTGCCGGATAAGCGAAGGTTTGACAAGGCTTGTGCAGCAGATTTTCGATTTCTTTTTTCGATTCTTCAACTTCAAATTTAACTTCTTCGGGCGCGATTTTGTGCAGCAATTTATGATTTAAAGTGTGCGAACCGAATTCGATTCCGTAATCGGACATTTCCCGAATATCTTCAATCGAAAGATGTTCGCGCTCGCTTTCGCCGTCGGCGACGACTTTGGCGGTCGTTTTTCCGACGCACGACGGCACGAGAAAAATCGTCGCTTTGATTCCTAAATCGCGCAGAATCGGGAACGCGAAAGTGTAATTATCTTTCCAACCGTCGTCGAAAGTCAGCGCGACCGACTTTTGGGGAAACGCGCCGTTGTTCCGGTAAAATTCAATCAGTTCCGTCGCCGTGTAAAATTTGAAATCTCGCTTTTTCAAATAAGCCATCTGTTTGGCGAAATTTCGCGGTGAAGTGAACGCGCCGCGCAGTTTGATGTCGGCGGTCGGTCGGTCAATTTTGTGATAAGCGAGAACGGGAACTGGCATTATTTCCGCTTGGTTATTTACAAATTCGGAGATTCAAAAATGCTGATGTCCGAATCGCCGCGCGTCAGAAACCAACGGCTTGCGTCGTATAAAACATCCTGCGCCGTCGGCGTTTTGACCATCAATTGCAGAGGATTTTTCACGCGATGAAAGCCAAAAAAAATGAGCCTTTCCGCGATTAAATCGTCAATCACATCGGTTACTAAAGTTCCGGCGCGACGCTCCAGGGCAATCTGCAATGCGCCGCGCAACAGCGCGTCAATCGTTTCGGTCGGATTTGCTGAATCATAACATAAATCGGTAATCGCGGCTTTCGGCAGTGCGCCGCGTTCGTCGCTTTTCCGAAAAAACAAAACCGCGTAACCGCGCAGAATCTCGTTTTCGTAAAAGCCTAAAACGTCGAATTTTTTGTCGGGCTGGTCGCGGTATTGCCATTTCAAAATCGCCGCTTCACGCGCCACGCCGCACGAATAATCGGCGGCGGATTCGCGCCATAATTCATCAAAAGATGAATCGAAAGTTTCGACCAATCGCAAATTATTTTTCCCGAGAAAATCTTTGATTTTGCCCGGACGAAACGGCGCGAAAACGGCGTTGGAGACTGCGCGTAAAGGTTTAAAACGCGAGATTTCGCGTAAGGCTTCGCCCGGAAAAAGAATTTTGTTGTAACGCGGAATTTTGCCGATAATTCGCCAGCCGAGTTTTTGCAAAAGCTGCGGCGCGGTCTGTTCGTTCGTGTTCACGCCCAAACCGAGCGGGCAAAATGCTTCGGCGGCGGCGACGAGTTTTTTACCCAAACCTTGTCCGCGATATTTTTCGCTGACGATAAAATCCAAAATCCAAATCGCGTTTTCAACCGCTTCGCCGACTTTTAAGCGAACCGGAATCGCGCCGAGTTGTCCGACGATTTCCGCGCCGTTTTTGACGACCCAAATCGGCAAATTGTCCGTTTCGATATACGGATTTTCCAAAAAATGCCAATCCCAAAAACGCTCGTTCCACATTCGCGGATTTTCCGCGTAAGCCTCGCGCAGAAATGCCAGCAATTGATTTTTTTCCGATAATTCAAATTGCTTGATCTGCATTGTTCTAAAGTTTAGAGTCCAGGGGGGGGGGGGGGGGGGGCCGCGGGGGGGGGGGGGG
>JAJAYR010000466.1 GCA_026786155.1 Pyrinomonadaceae bacterium | reverse complement strand
GTTAAGAATACTTTACAGTCGAAAGGTATTTTTATTGAAACCGAGTTTGATTTTGGTTCTGAACCCAAATTTGAATGGCTGACCTTTTCAGTAATAGAGCCTCAAGCGGCAAAACTTATTATCGAAGAAAACAGAACGAGTGAAATTTATAGACCTTCTCAACAATGGTTTGAAAAAATAGAAAAAAGAAAGTTAGAGAGCGAAAGAGAAGTTGAACACTTCTTTATTATGCCTTTGCTAAAAGAATTGGGTTATGCTGAGGAAGATTGTGCCATCGGTTATCGAATAACTATGGCTCACGGCTCAAAAAAGACTAATAAAGAAGCAGATTTTGTAATTTTCGATGGCGAAAAGCGTGATGGTGCAAACGCTTTGATTATAATTGAGGCAAAGAAAGGCGAAAAAGCATTAGACGACGCGGCTTTGCAAGCCAGAAGTTATGCCTTATGGTTATTTCCACCTTATTATGTTGTAACGAATGGTGAGAAAATCAGAGTTTTTCATTTTAGAGATGCAAAACAATCTGATGTTAAGTTAATGGATTTTTCTCGAAATGATTTGCGAGAAAAATGGAACGAGTTATATCGTTTTTTAGGAAAATTAAATGTCATTAATTTGAAGCAGCAAATTAGCTGAATAACAACTATCTGATTAAATTTTAATTAAAGGAGCGCAAAATGAGCCAAACAGTTTCCGCTGTTTACGAAAACGGAACATTAATTTTAGACGAACCTTTAGCCGTTCCCGAAGGCGTAAAAGTCGAGATATTTGTTCTTTCGCCAAAAGACGAAAGGCAAGGTAAAACGCCCGCCGAATTGTTAGCGGAAATTGCCGCTTTGCCGATGGAAGGCAGAACCGATAGATTTTCGAGTATTGACCACGACAAAATTCTTTACGGCAAGAAATAAGAATGCTCAATTCAATTTTAATCGTTGATGACGAACGCGGAATCCGCGAAACTTTGCGCGGAGTTTTGGAAGATGAAGGTTTCGATGTCGAAGCCGTCGAGTCGGGCGAAGCGTGTTTGAAATCGGTTGAATTGAATAATTTCGCCTGCGTTTTGCTCGACGTTTGGCTGCCGAAAATTGACGGTTTGGAAACCTTGAAACGTCTGCGCGAAAACGGAAATGATTCAGCCGTCGTGATGATTTCGGGACACGGCAACATCGAAACCGCCGTGAACGCGACGAAATTGGGAGCGTTTGATTTTATCGAAAAACCGCTTTCGATTGAAAAAACCGTTCTCACCGTCAGAAACGCGATGAAGCAGCGTGAACTCGAACGCGCTAACCGGAGTTTAAACGAACAATTAAGCGAAGAATACGCGATGATCGGCGATTCGATTGCGATGCGGGCTTTGCGAAAGCAAATCTCAATCGTCGCGCCGACCGACGGGCGCGTTTTGATTTCCGGCGAATCGGGAACGGGCAAAGAACTCGTGGCGCGGGCGATTCACGCCAACTCGAAACGGAGAAACGCGCCGTTCGTCGAGATAAATTCCGCCGCGATTCCCGAAGAATTAGTCGAATCGGAACTTTTCGGACACGCCAAAGGCGCATTTTCCGGCGCGTTGGCGGCGAAAAAAGGGAAGTTTGAAATCGCCGACGGCGGCACGCTTTTTCTCGACGAAATCGGCGATATGTCGCCGCGCGTGCAGGCGAAAATGCTGCGCGTTCTGGAAGAACAGCGGTTTGCCTCAATCGGCAGCAACGCGCCGGTCAAAGTTGACGTGCGCGTGATTTCGGCGACTAATAAACCGCTGGCGGATTTGATCGAAAACGGCGATTTTCGCGCCGATTTGTTTTATCGCCTGAACGTCATCCCGTTTCAGATTCCGCCATTGCGCGAACGCCCCGAAGACGTTTCGCTTTTGGTTGAACATTTCAATCGAAAATTCTCGCGCGATTACGGAAAAAAGCCGAAGGGTTTTACTGTCGAAGCGATGAACGCTTTGCAGAATTACGCTTGGCTCGGCAACGTCCGCGAGTTGCGGAACACGGTTGAGCGCGTCGTCATTATGCACGAAACGCAGAAGGTTTGCGCCGCCGATTTGCCGGAATTGAATAACAAAAAAGAAACACCCGCGGCATCGTTTCGCTTTCCGTCGTTCAAAGAAGCCAACGACGCTTACCAGCGCGAATTTATTCTGCACAAACTCGCCGAATCGGACGGCAATGTCGCAAAAGCGGCGGACGCGATGGGCGTTGACCGGAGTCATCTTTACCGGAGAATGAAAAATTTGGGAATCAACGCCGAAAAGGGGAAAACGGATTAGTGCCGGTAAGTCAAAGGCAATGTTTCTTTATCAAATCGAAATCATTGAATTATTTGAAGGGTGTGCGTAATTGAAAAACCATTCGGAATAGATGAAAGATAATAGCTGATGGCTGATAGATAAAACCGCCGTCCGAATCTTTCATCTATTATCATTCATCTGTCATCTATCCCGAATGGTTAAAAATTTAATTGAAGCCTGTGCGTAATCGAGGGCGTGTCAGAACCGCCTCACGGTAGCGGAGGGAAGTTGACCCGCCCGCTACCGTGAGGCGGTTCTGACCATTTCGCTCGATAAACATTACTTTGAATTACGCACAGGCTTCGCTTAATCAACCGCTTCTAAAATAGTTGCGCGGCGGGAATCGGAATATCGGTCGCCGCGCCGAATTGCACGGCACTACAACCCGCCGTCGAGCGCAGCAAATACCACGTTCCGCCGCGATAAACCGCGATGTCGGCTTTGCCGTCGCCATCGTAATCAGCCGGAACGGGCGTATCGGTGCTGATGCCGAAAAGCGTTCCCGAAAATCCCGCACTGCTTCCGAGCAAATACCACGCGCCGTTTGACGGTCGGAAAACGGCAATATCCGTTCTGCCGTCGCCGTCGTAGTCCGCCGGAACGGGACGGTCGGCGGCGAATCCGAAATTGGTTGACGTGAATGAATTGTTTCGGCTGTTCAAGATATACCAAACGCCGCTGCGATTAACCGCTAAATCGGTTTTGCCGTCGCCGTCGAAATCGCCGGAAACCGGATGGTCGCCGCTCGCGCCCCATTGCGAACCGATAAAAACGCCGTTTGATAATTGCGAATACCAAGTTCCGTTGCTGCCGCGCCAAACCGTGATGTCGTCAATTCCGTCGCCATTGTAGTCGCCCGGCACGGGCAAGTCTGTGCTGTTGCCCCAAAACATCGCGTTAAAATTGAAGCCCGGATTGGAAAGCGTGTACCAAACGCCGTTTGAAGGGCGAAAAACCGTGTAATCCATTCGCCCGTTGCCGTCGTAATCGCCGGGCGCGGGACGGTCGCCCGATTGCCCGAACTGCACGGCGCGAAATGCTCCGTTGGAACTTTGCAGCGTGTACCAAGTTCCGTTCGACGGTCGCCAAACCGTCAAATCCGCCAAACCGTCGCTGTCATAATCGCCGGTGAAAGTTTTGATTGCAGCGCACGAGGAAAATTCCGAAGTATTGCCGTCGGGGTCGGTCGTCGTCGCCGAAATGCAGCGGGCATTTGCCAGAGTGCGCGGCAAAGTCGCGCTGAAATTCGCCTGACAACCGGCAGGAATAGTAACGCCGGTTGTGCCGATAAACTGCTGACCTTCGCCGAAACCGGACGCATCAGCCGTCGCGTTTGCGTAAAAACGTAGAACGTAACTCAGATTAGCCGTGCTGTTGAGACTGCCGACAATGCGGACGTTGCTTGCGCCTGACAGACTGACGGCGGAGATAATCGGATAGTTTTGCAAAGTGTTCACGCCGTTTTCGCCGTCGCAATCGTCATTCGCCGTTACGCCGTCGCCGCCCAAATCAATTCCCAAACTGCCGTTGCCGGAAATCGAATTGACGCTGATTAGATTTCCGGTCGAACCGATGTCCGTCGTTACCATATTGATGCCGTTGCCGGTGTTGAAGGCAATCGTATTGCCCGCGCCCGCGCCTCCGATTTGATTGGAACTGAATTGATTGCTAAACCGAATTCCGTCACCGCCGTTTCCCAAACCTGCGCTGAGGTTGG
>JAJAYR010000465.1 GCA_026786155.1 Pyrinomonadaceae bacterium | reverse complement strand
GTCCTGAACGCCGTAAAATTTGCCGTTGTGAAAACGAAAATCCGGTAGAAAATCGTTAATTTCAAAATGCCATTTGTCACCTCCGCGCCGTGTTTCGATATTCGTCAAACCGCCGCTAAACTGCCCGAATTCCGCCGAATACGGATGACGAAAAACCTGAACGGATTCGACGGCATCAACCGGCAAATTAAGGCGAAAGTTTCCGCTCGCCGGGTCAGCCACATTTAGACCGTTGACGCGAAACGCGCTCTGCTGCTCACTCGCGCCGTTGATACTGATTTCGCCGTTTGAAGAGCGAATCACGCCCGGAA
This sequence comes from Pyrinomonadaceae bacterium, assembly GCA_026786155.1. Lineage (GTDB taxonomy): Bacteria > Acidobacteriota > Blastocatellia > Pyrinomonadales > Pyrinomonadaceae. The sequence goes on along the minus strand of JAJAYR010000465.1, from coordinate 3,230 downwards.
CTAACGGAATCGCTTCGTCCACACGCTTTGTGGCAAGCGGCAGACGCTCGATTGTTTTGCGCTGAATGTTTCCGGCGGGCGGCGACGAACCGGCTTCGACGCTGTTTGCGTTTTCTCCCGAATTTTCGATTGTTACTTCCGCCGAAACCGCGCCGACTTTCAGCGCGATATTGATTTCGAGCGGCGCGTTTGCCGCGATTTCAATCGGTTTTTTTTCGTATTTCTCGAATCCTTCTTTTTCGATTTTCAATTCATAAATGCCGCTTGCAAGATTGGCAAAAATCGCCGTGCCGGTCGCATCCGTTTGCGTTTCGGCGATTATTTTTTTATTTTGCGACAAAACGCATTTCGCGCCCGCGATCACCTCGTTCTGAGCGTCGGTAACGATTAGACGCAATTGGTTCGGCTGGGCGTTTTGCGCGTTTGCGGCAATGTTTAAAGCCAGCAAAATTCCGATAACCGCTCCGAAAATTGTCGCTCTTGTTAATCTACAACCCATAAAATTTCCTCGCGGGAATGTCCGTTTCCATTTGCAGACAAGGCTTCCGTTTTCTTGACAGTCGCCGTTTTCGCCGCCGATTTTTCATCAACCGGCGGCGCGGCGAGCGCGACAAGCCGTTTTAATTTACGCGCCGTCCGCAAATTTCCGCGTTCGACGGGGCAAACGCGAAAATCATAAAGTTTCATTTCCAGATTTTTTTGAAAATCCGGGAAACGCGAGCTAAGATTTTCTCTGATGTTTTTGACGACGGCATCCCGAACGTGCGATTCGTTCGCGTAAGCGGTTTCGACGCGCAATTCGACGACATCGCGGCAGTCTTCGTGCCAGACTCGCGCCTGCCACTCGTCCGAGACGAGCGGCACTTCGCGCAGAATTTCGGCGAAAACCCAAGGGCTGATGTTGCCCATTCCGCAGACAATCATTTCGTCCACGCGCCCTTTGATTTTGGCGATTCTTTTCGCAAAAAGTCCGCACGCGCACGGCTCGTCAACCAGGCGCGTGACATCGGTCGAGCGGTAACGAACGAGCGGCATCACGTCGCGCGTCAAAGTCGTATAAACGAGTTCGCCAAAGCCTTCCGAATTTACATCCGGCGTTTCAAAAAAGAAATTCAAATCGTTGCGATGATAGCCGTCGCGCATCGCGCATTCCACGCCGATTGCGCCGAACGATTCGGTTTGCCCGTAGTTCAAATAAAACGGCGCGTTCCAGACGCTCTCGACCTTTTTTCTGGTTTCTTCGGCGATATTTTCGCCGCCCGCAAACAGGAATTTCATCTTCCACGCGCCGCGTTTCTCAGCGATTTCCGAAAGCCGGACGAGCCACGACGGTTCGCCGAAAATCACCGTCGGACGATAGCGCGAGGCACGTTCGTAAAATTCTTCGGGCGGAATTTTTCCGGCTTCCGTGTGAAAGCAGCCCAAGTATTGAAACGCCGTGCGCACAACCGCCGGAGAAACCCAGAATGAAACGTCGAACGCGCTCAGCACGGTATCTTCGCGCCGCAAGCCGAGTTGGTGGAGACCGATTGCGCTGGCGCGTCCCATTTCCGCCAGTTCGCGGTTCGAGAAAAAAACGCGCTTCGGCTTGCCCGAAGTCGTTCCCGTCGTTTCAAACGCCGTGTCCGCGCGACCGACCAGAAACGCTTCCGCGCCGTATTTTTGCAAATCTGTGCCGGTCGTAAAAAAATCGCCTAAATCAGACGGATGTTTGATTTTACTGACATCAATTTTTCGCTTTGCAAATTCTTCCGCGTAAAACGGAGCAATTGACGCAAGCCGCAAAGTTTGGCGGAATTTCATTAACTGAATTTGCGTGAGCAGCGCGGGCGGCATTCGGTTTAGAAATTTAATCGCATACGCCGGATTCGTCCGCAGAGCGAATTTTTCAAATTGTTCGGTTAATTTTGAAAGCATATTTTTTACACTCTGTCGGGCGCGCAACGCTTGATAAGCATCTCAAGCATTTCCACCGACAAATCAATTTCTTCCAAAGTCATTTCAAACGACGGCGCGAGCGTAAAGACGTTTTTGTAATAGCCGCCGACATCCAAAACCAAACCCATTTTCTTACCGCGAATATCTAAATCACCTTTCATTCCTTCGGCGAAAATTTTATCGGTCAATTCGCGGTCGGGTTCGTAGCCGTCAGCCTGGCAAATTTCGATTCGCAGAGCCATTCCCATCCCGTCCGTGTCGCCGATAACGCGCGGATATTTTCTTTGCAGTTCCTTGATTTGCGCCAGAAAATACGCGCCTTTTTCTCTGGTGATTTTTTCGTAATCAATCTCTTCGGTCATTCGCATCAACTCAAGCGCGACCGCCGTTCCGAGAGTATTTGAAGAAAAAGTCGAATGCGTCGAGCCGGGCGGAAATTTATCGGGCGAAATCAAATCTTCTTTCGCCCAAATGCCCGAAAGCGGATTCAAACCGTTCGTCAGAGCTTTGCCGAAAACGATAATGTCGGGCGAAACCCCGAAGTTTTCCATCGCCCAGAATTTTCCGGCGCGGTAAAACCCCATCTGAATTTCATCGTCAACCATTAAAATTTTCCGTTCTTCCAAAACTTTCTTGAGTTCCTTAAAATAATTCGGCGGCGGAATTATATAACCGCCCGTGCCTTGAATCGCTTCGACGTAAAACGCCGCAAACTCGGCTTCTCCGGCTTTTGCGTCCCAGAATGAGTTGTATTCGGTGTCGAAATTTTTGGCGAATTGGTCAACGCAGTAAAGTTCGCAACTGTCGCGCTTTTTGCCGTATGGACAGCGGAAACAATAAGGATACGGAACGAAATGAGCGCGGTCGGAAAAATGTCCGAAACGGCGGCGATAGCGAAAGCTCGAAGTAATCGCCGACGCGCCCAGAGTTCTGCCGTGATAGCCGCCCATAAAAGCGAACATCAGACTTTTGCCCGTTTCGTTTCGCACTAATTTCAGAGAATCTTCAATCGCCTGCGCTCCGCCAACATTAAAATGAACGCGCCCGCTCATTCCGAATTTCGATTCGTTCACCTTACCGATTGCCGCCGCCAGTTCGACTTTTTCCGCGTGTAAGTATTGCGAAGCAAGCTGCGGCAAAGTGTCAATCTGTTTTTTGAGCGCGTTGTTTAGCCGCTCGTTACCGTAACCGAAACTCGCCGCCGAATACCACATTTGCAAATCGAGAAAAGGCACTCCCTCGCGGTCAAACAGGTAATTTCCTTCGGCGCGTTCAAAAAATTTCGGCGGCTC
>JAJAYR010000464.1 GCA_026786155.1 Pyrinomonadaceae bacterium | reverse complement strand
GGTTAAAACAGGCGAAACCGACGAGAAAAAAGAAGCAGACAAAACCATGCGGCAAGTTAAACTCGAACCGGATTTGCTGACATCGGCAAATATCGAAACCGAGGGCGTGACGCAGCGTCCGGCAATCGCCAAACTTTACGTTACCGGAACGGTCGAACTCAACCCCGAAAAAACGGAAATGGCAACGCCGCTGGTCGGCGGCAGAATCGAAAACGTCTTTTACGGCGTGGGCGATTATGTCAACCGAGGCGCGATTCTTGCCGTCATTTCCAGCCCGCAACTCGCGCAGATGCACGGCAAAATGCACGAAGCCAAAACGCGCTACGAACTCGCGCAGAGAAATTTGGCGCGGGTGCAAAAGTCGGAAAATCGAGTTTCCATTTTGCAGGCGAAAGCCAAACTCGACGAGTCGGAAGCAACTTTGAAAAGAACCAAACGGCTCATTGAACTCGGCGCGGGCGCGGGCAAAGATTTGGTTTCCGCCGAAACGAATTTCAAAACCGCCAAAGCCGATTACGACTTTCAATCGAACATTTCATTAAATAAAGAAATTCAAGAAGCAAAAGCCGAAGTTGAAACTTCGCGGGTTGATTTGATTCATATCGAAGATGAGATGCGCTCGCTCGGAGTGGCGTATGACAGCAGACAGCCCGACGACCACTCGAAAGACACATCGCTCGTCGCCGTCCGCGCTCCGCTTTCCGGCGTAATAACCGAAAGAAAATTCAACGCCGGTGCGGGAATTGAAGCGGCAATGCCGATTTTCGCCGTCTCGAATCTTTCAACCGTATATGTTATCGCCAACGTGCCGGAAGCGAGCGTCCGCCGTCTGTCGGTCGGTTCAATCGCTGAAATAAAATCCGCGTCTTTCGGCACTATCAACGGGCGCGTCAGTTATCTTGACCCGCGTCTTGACGAAACGACCAGAACGGCGCGAGTCCGTCTGGAAGTTCCCAACGAAGGCGGCAAACTGCGGCAGGGAATGTTCACCGAAGTCGGTTTTCAGACGGGAACAACCGAAACGAGCGGCGCGGAACTCGTCATCAAATCCGAAGCGATTCAGCGCGTCGGCGAAAAAACGATTGTCTTCGTGCCGCGCCAAAACGAGGCGGGCGCGTTTGAAGTCCGCGAAGTCGAAGCGGGCGGCGAAACCGAAGGCTACACGCGCATCTTGAGCGGTTTGCAAATCGGCGAACAGGTCGTTACGAAAGGCAGTTTTACGCTCAAAACTCAGTTCGAAAAAGGAGCGGCGGAAGAATAATCCGATTTTGGATTTTAGATTTTAGATTTTGGATTGAAAAAAAGATTTTATGATTAACGCACTTATTCGCTTTTCGATAGCGCAAAAATTGGTTGTTCTGCTGCTCGTCGGCATAATGGCGGCGGCGGGCGCATACAGTTTGATAAATCTGCCGATTGATGCCGTGCCTGATGTTACAAACGTGCAGGTGCAGGTTTTAACCGGCGCGCCGTCGCTCGCGCCGCTGGAAATCGAACGCCAGATTACGTTTCCCGTCGAAGTGGCGATGTCGGGCTTGCCGAACGTCGAAGAAATCCGCTCGGTTTCAAAATTCGGTATCTCGAATGTCACGATTATTTTTAACGATTCGACCGATATTTATTTTGCGCGGCAGCTAATTCTTGAACGCCTTGCCGCCGCGCGTGAACAGATTCCGGCGAATATCGGCTCGCCCGAAATGGGACCGATTGCGACGGGTTTAGGCGAGATTTACCAGTATGAAGTCAAAGCCGAAAAAGGCAGCAATTACTCGGCGACCGACTTGCGGACGATTCACGACTGGAGCATCCGCCGCCAACTGATAAGCGTTCCCGGAATAACGGAAGTCAACTCGCACGGCGGTTACGGCAAACAATACGAAGTTAGAATTTCGCCCGAAAAACTCCAATCTTACGGTTTGAGTCTGCGCGACGTTTACGAAGCCGTCACGCGCAACAACTCGACGGTCGGCGGCGGCTATATCGAAAAAGGCGCGGAGCAATATCTTTTGCGCGGTGTCGGATTGGTTGAAAAAATGGACGACATCGCCAACATTGTCGTCAAAACCGGCGCGGAAGGCGTTCCCATTTATGTTAAAGATTTGGGCGAGATAGTCGAAGGCAAAGGCATCCGGCAGGGCGCGGCGACGGCTGACGGCGAAGGTGAAATCGTCACCGGAATGGCAATTATGCTCAAAGGCGAAAATTCCCGCACCGTCGCCGGGCGCGTCGCCGAACGGATTGACGAAATCCGCAAAACATTGCCGCCGGGCGTTTCGATTGAACCGTTTTACGACCGCACGGCACTCGTCAAACGGGCGATTGCCACCGTCGAGAAAAATCTGCTCGAAGGCGCGGCGTTGGTCATTTTCGTTCTGCTTTTATTATTGGGAAACTGGCGCGGAGCGTTGCTCGTCGCCACGATTATTCCGCTTTCAATGCTGTTTGCAGCAATTCTGATGCGGATTTTCAACGTGTCGGGAAACTTGATGAGTCTGGGCGCGCTAGATTTCGGTTTGATTGTGGACGGCGCGGTCGTGATGGTCGAAAACGTCGTCCGCAGGCGAGCCGAAGCGCAGCATCACAAATCGCATGAACCGCCCGAACGCACGATTCTCGAAGCGTGTCTGGAAGTGGCGCGTCCCGTCGTGTTCGCCGTCGCCATTATCGGCATCGTCTATCTGCCGATTCTTTCTTTAAGAGGAATTGAAGGAAAAATGTTTGTGCCGATGGCTCTGACGGTGATTTTCGCGCTTTTGGGTTCGCTTATTCTTTCATTAACTTACGTTCCGGCGATGCTCGCGCTAATTTTGCGCGGCAATGTATCGGAAAAAGAAAGTTTTCTGATTCGCTGGGCGAAACAAATCTACAAACCCGCGCTCGCTTTCGTGATGAAATTCCGCGCTCAGGTTTTGGCAATAGCCGTCGCGCTGGTGCTGATTTCAGGGGCGATTTTTCCATTCTTAGGCGGCGAATTTATTCCGCGTCTCGACGAAGGCGATATCTTAATCGAAACGATTATGCTGCCGAGCGTTTCATTGAATCAATAGACATTATTGGAAATAAGCAAAATGAATTAAACTGTGTAAATGATAGAATATAGTCAGTTAAAAGAAAAGCCGAGAGAATTTTTAGCAGTTACCAGCTTAACTGATGAAG
>JAJAYR010000463.1 GCA_026786155.1 Pyrinomonadaceae bacterium | reverse complement strand
TGTTCTTCGATTCGTAATCGAAAGGTCGTGGGTTTGAATCCCATGGATGGCTCCATTATTTTCAACAACTTAGCGAGTTAAAGGCATCAAAAATGATGCTTTTTTTCTTTGGTTTGCTCATAAGTTTGCTCATAAGTTCTGACGCTTCATTTTTATTCGTTCAGCCTTTCGAGTTTGTAACGAAACTTGAGCCAAAAGGTTTTGACATCTTCCGGCACAACGGACAGAAAAAAATCTATCTGCCTGATGACGGCGTTTTTTTCGTTTGTGTCGGCGTTCTGATAGATGGCAAGCATCATTTCAGATTGCCGGGTTAGATACGCCCGTTTAGCGTCCTGTTGGGTTTGTGTTAAATTATTCATTGTTACTCCAGTTAATCTTTTGTTGATTGGATAGAGAGGCTTTCCTATAACTTGCCGGTTTAGGAAAGCCTTTCGCTTTTTATTTGGCAAGTTTCAAAGATTGCCGGTAAATGTTTGCCGTTGCGCCAGCGACGATGTGATAACACACCAAGCCTTTCTCAGCCGCCCGGCATTCGCATTGCCCGAACTTCTCGCCGTTCTTTACGTCGAAGCGGACGTGATAGACGTTTGAGTTATTCGACGAATAAACGACGAACAAACGATCCTTGACAAATTTGACACGCGGTTTCAGTTGTTTGCATTTAGCTACGGCTTTGACTGTATTTTCGGTAGTTAATTTAATCATTGTTTTCCTCTCAAAATTGGATTAGTTAGCATCAACTAACTATCTTTGATTCTACTTGAAGTAGAATAAGAATGCAAGTTAAATTTAAATAATTCTCTACTATATGTAGATTTATTTTTTGAGTTGTGTTATCTTTTGACTGATGGAAGGAAAAGAACTAAAACAGAAGCGCGAAAATCTTGGATTAACTCAAACCGAACTTGCCGATATTTTAGGCGTGAAAATGAATACGGTTTATCGTTGGGAAAGTGGTATTTTGACTGTTCCTAAATCTATTGAGTTGGCTATGAGAACAGTTGAAAGAGAGCATAAAAAGAAATAATTAAATTTCAATCATTTTTAGTATTTTCTCAATATATTCATTTCTATCTTCTTTTTGAAAAAACACTTGATTCTTTTCAAAATCCTTTTTGGTCAATGAATCACGCCAAGCTATTGCATTCAAAAAAGTATTAGAAACAATAAACGAATTAAGAACAATTTCGGGCGCGGTTGAATTAAGATTCTTTTGAAGTTCCTTAACGGTTTGATGAAACTTGATTTTTGGATTGCTGATGCCGTGTTCCAGATTCAAGATTCCTTTCGGGTCAATGAATGAAACAAACTGCTTAATTCTACTTTGTCAGATTAAAAATTCGCCGCCGATGTTCGCCGATAAACGCCGATTTTTTTCCTGATTTTCAGAATTTCAACTGATTTATCCGCGTCATCGGCGTTCATCGGCGGCTAAAATTCTTCTTTCTTAAAGTTTTATCTTAATCTGACAAAGTAGAATTAGATATTTTTCGGTAATCGCTCGACCTTTCAGAGTCAAAACTGCGGAACGCCGTTTGCCCCGCCGCGCTTCGTCAGCGGCTGCCCGCTAAAACGCGAACTCCGATCATTTTTGTTTGAAAAAACTTTTTGCTAAACTTCAACTTTGCGGACGGAGGATTTATGGCGAACGAGGCTTGGTTAAACGGAAAACTCGACGGCTTTGCGCCGGTTGTGATGCCTGCGGCTCACGCACTCGTGCAGTCAATTGTTGATTTGGAACGATTTGCCGCAATCTTAAATCAAGCAGAATTAACTGCGCGTCCGAACAATTCGCCGTCCGCCGCTTTTCATCTACGCCACCTCGCGGGCAGCCTTGACCGGCTTTTAACATACGTTGGCGGCGAAGAATTAAACCAAACGCAGTTTGATTTTTTGAAAGCGGAAACTGCCGGAGACGAACACTCGAACGCCGCCGAATTAACGCAAAAAGCGATTGCCGAAATAAACAACGCGCTCGAAAAATTGAAAACCGTGCCGCCGGAAAGTTTATTTGAAGAGCGTTTCGTCGGTCGCCAAAAACTTTCGACCAATGTTTTCGGCTTGCTGTTTCACATCGCCGAACACACGGCGCGGCACGTCGGGCAAATCATCACGATTACCAAAATTGTGCGAACTGAAAAAATAAATTGACAAAACATCGGCGCAGACGCGCATCTAAAAAGCCGAAACTTTCGGTTAAAATAAAATGAATATGGAAAATAAAACTTTAGAAACGGCGACGCTTGCCGCCGGTTGTTTCTGGTGCGTCGAAGCGGTTTTCGACGATTTGAAAGGTGTCGCAGATGTCGTGTCGGGTTATTCGGGCGGGCATACGGAAAATCCGACTTATCAACAGGTTTGCTCGGAAACGACCGGACACGCCGAAGTTATCAACCTAAACTTCGACCCGAACGAGATTTCTTTCAAGGAAATTTTGCAAATCTTTTTCACGGTTCACGACCCGACGACTTTGAACCGGCAGGGCAACGATGTCGGCTCGTCGTATCGGTCGGCGATTTTTTATCACGACGAAACGCAGAAAAGTGCTGCCGAAGAAACGATTAAAGAAATCGAAGCCGAAGGCATTTACGACAATCCGATTGTTACGCAAGTCGCAAAATTCGATAAATTCTACGCGGCGGAAGATTATCATCAGGAATATTTCGCCAACAACCCGACGCAGCCGTATTGCGCGGCGGTCGTCGCTCCGAAAGTGGCGAAGTTTCGGCAGAAATTCGTCAGCCGTTTGAAAAGGTAAATCGTTGTCGGAAAAAGTAAAAAGGCGAAAGTTACACATCGAACTTTCGCCTTTTTACTTTTTACTTTCGTGCGAAACTATATCTTGAGCCGTTTTATTTCATCGGCACGAGCCGCATAATTTTATCGTCGTCTTTCGCCGCGTCGCCGCGTCCGTCGCGGTTGGAAGTCGAGAAATAAATCGAACCGTCCGGTGCTTCAGCCATTTCGCGGATTCTGCCGTAGACGTCTTTCAGCAAATCTTCCTGTTTAACGACCTTTCGCCCGTCAAGCACGACGCGGATAATTTTTTCGCCGCGCAGACAGCCGAAAAAGAAATTGCCTTTGAATTCAGGGAACGCCGCGCCGTTGTAGAACATTCCGCTCGCCGGAGCGCAAGCCGGAGTGTATTCGAGCAGCGGCGAAACCAAACCCTCTTTCGTTTCTTTATGCGAAACGGTTGCCCAGCCGTAATTTTTGCCGCGCTCGACGATGTTGACTTCATCGCCGCCGCCGCGCCCGTCAAACCCGCTCGGTCCGTGTTCGGTTTGAAACATCAACCCGTCGGGCGACCACGCCAAGCCCTGCGCGTTGCGATGTCCGAGCGTCCAAATTTCCGGTCGGTAATTTTTATCGCCGACAAACGGATTGTCATTCGGAATTGTGCCGTCGTCGTTTAATCTCAAAGTTTTGCCGCCGGGCGAAGCGGTTTGCTGGGCGATTTTTTTGTCGGTCGCGTCGCCGGTCGTGATATAAAGTTTGCCGTCGGGACCGAACCGCGCCCGCGTTCCGGCGTGATACTGCGCGGCGGGCAGATTTTCCACAATTGTTTTCGGCTCACTGAAGGTTTTGCCGTCGAATTTGTAACGGACGATTTTGACGCGCTTGCCGTCGCCGCGATAAGCGTAGGACAAATAGACGAATCTATTTTCAATAAAATTCGGATGAATCGAAACGTCCATCAAACCGCTTTCGCTCGACGGTTCGACGTCGGGAACTTTGAAAACCGTTTCGGCTTTTAATTTTCCGTTTTCGATAATCCGCACTCTGCCCGGTCGCTCGGTGAATATCAAATTGCCGTTGGGCAAAAAAGCGAACGCCCACGGAACTTCTAAATTTGCCGCCACCGTTTCAATGCGAAACTTCACCGCCGCGCCGCCGCCGTTTTCCGAATCGGCTTCGGTCGTAACAACGGCGTTTTCCGCCAAACCTTTCGGCGGCTGACTGCACGCCAGCGTCAATAAAATCAAGCAAATTGTTAATATCTGATTCATAAATTCCTCTTTTGCCTGTTTCGACGTTGCTTGAATGACGACGGTTGCCACTTAAAATTCGTTCGTCAATCGGCGCGTTCGGACAATTCGAGCCATTTTTCCGAATTGGTTTCGAGTTTGGCATTTAACCGCTGCTGTTCGCTGAAAAGTTTGTTGACTTTGGAGGAGTCGGCGGAAAATTCGTTGAGTTCCGAATCAATTTCAGACAAGCGTTTTTCGATTGCCGGAATGTTCGCCTCAAGCGTTTCGAGTTCGCGCTTTTCTATGAAAGTGAGTTTGACGGTTTTTGGTTTTTCTGTTTCCGTCAAAATTTCGTTTTTGGCTGAACCGCGCGTTTCCGCCTCTTTTACTTCGGCTGATTCGCGTTCGATAATTTCGAGATACGTCGAATAATCGCCCGCGAATTCGCGGATTGCGCCGCCGGTTTCAAATTTGAAAACGCTGTCAATCGTCCGGTCGAGAAAATAGCGGTCGTGGCTGACGACGATTAACGCGCCCGCGAAATCGTCGAGATATTCTTCCAGCGCAATCAAAGTCGGAATGTCCAAATCGTTCGTCGGCTCGTCCAAAAGCAGGACGTTCGGCGAAGCCATCAAAATCCGCAAAAGATAAAGTCTGCGCCTTTCGCCACCCGAAAGATTGCCGATAATCGAATACTGCGCGGCGGGCGGAAACAGAAATTTCTCCAACATCTGCGAAGCCGTAATTTGATTTCCGTCCACGGTCGTAACGTATTCGGCGACTTCTTTGATGTATTCGATGACGCGCTGGTCTTCGTTCAAAGCGCGGCTTTCCTGGTCGTAATAACCGATATTAACGGTTTGTCCGATTTCGATTTCTCCGCTGTCCGGCTTGATTCGATTCGTGATAATTTCCAGCAAAGTCGTTTTTCCCGAACCGTTTTCGCCAATAATCCCGATGCGGTCTTCGCGTTTCAAAAGATACGAAAAATCGTCAATCAATTTGCGCCCGTCGTAGGATTTTGAAACGTCTTTCAACTCGACAATCTTCGTTCCCAAACGCTTTGAACCGATGGCGATGTCAATTTCGGCTTTGGCGCGTTCCTTCGGCTGCGCCATCAAATCATACGCCGCGTTGATGCGGTGTTTCGACTTGCGCGTTCGGGCTTTCGCGCCGCGCCGCAGCCACGCCAACTCCTTTTTAATCAGTTGTTCGCGCTTGTGTCCTTCGGTCGCGCGAAGCGTTTCCTGTTCCTCTTTTTTCTCCAGATAATAAGCGTAATTTCCCGCGAACGGCTGAATCGTTCCTCTATCAATTTCAAAAATGCGATTCGTTACGCGGTCGAGAAAATAGCGGTCGTGCGTTACCAGCAGAAGTGCGCCGGTGTAGCGTTTCAAATAATCTTCGAGCCATTCAATCGTGTCCGCGTCGAGATGATTCGTCGGTTCGTCCAAAATCAAAATATCGGGTTTGAAAATCAATTCGTGCGCCAATGCGACGCGCTTTCTTTGCCCGCCCGAAAGCGTTTTCATCTGCGCCGAAGTATCAAAAATTCCGAGTTTGGTTAAGACGTTTTTCGCGTTCGTCTCGATTTCCCAACCGCCGGAAATCTCTAACTGATGCTGCAATTCGGAAACTTTTTCGAGCAGTTCGTCGCTATATTCAATCGCTAAATCGTGGCACGCCGCTTCGTAATCCTGAATCGTTTTCATCACGCCCGAACTCGACGCGAAGATTGTTTCGAGAACGGTTTTTTCATCATCAAAAACCGGATTCTGCGCCAGATAAGCCAGCGTTTGCCCGTTCGCCCGCGTAACTTTGCCCGCGTCGAGCGACTCCAAACCGGCGACGACGCGCAGAAAAGTCGTCTTGCCCGAACCGTTCGCGCCGATGATGCCGATTTTATCTCTGTCTTCCAGTCCGATTGTTACGTTGTCGAAAAGCGGTTTGATGCCGTAATTTTTGCCGACATTTTCCATTGAAAGGATATTCATAAAGTTCACCTCAACTTTACCGAATTATATTTGCATCGCCAAATTTGAAAATTTTCGAGGCGTGAAAAGGCGAGCCTGTGATATTTTAATTTAGGATTTATTGAACTGAAAAATGTGCATAATTCCAGTTTTCCAAAATCTCAGCGACCTTTGCGTAAGCCTTTGCGAACCTTTGCGTTCCAAAAAATTTGTATCGCAAAGAACGCAAAGGCTTACGCAAAGAACGCGAAGAGAATTAGAGAGGTGTTAATTGTTGCAAAGACAACCACTTTAAATTGCACACCGTTCATCAAACTTACCCGTAATTCGATGCCGGTCGAAAGGAGAAAATGAGATGTTTCGAGAAGGCTCACAAATCGGAATTTACACGCTCATCAAAAAACTCGGTCGCGGCGGTTTCGGCGAAGTGTGGCTGGCTGAACGCCGCGCCAAATTCGTTACGACGAAAGTCGCCGTCAAACTGCCGCACGACGAACAGATTGACCACGAAGCCGTCAAACAGGAAGCGACGCTGTGGGAACAGGCGAGCGGACATCCGAACATTTTGCCGATTATTGATGCCGACGAATACGACGGGCAAATCGTCATCGTCAGCGAATACGCCCCCGACGGTTCGCTGGAACAATGGTTAAAGACGCACGGGAAAATGTCGCCTGAAAAAGCGATTGAAACGACGATTCAGATTCTCGACGGTTTGGAATTTCTGCATTCGCGCAACAT
>JAJAYR010000462.1 GCA_026786155.1 Pyrinomonadaceae bacterium | reverse complement strand
CAACAAAGTCGCGGCATCGAGCGCATACGAAAAATATCGAAACTTAAAAGATTTATCACGCGAATTCGGGACGGCTTTTTTGTTTGAAACGAACGTCGGCGCGGGTTTGCCGGTGATTAATACGCTGAACGATTTGCGGCGCAGCGGCGATAAAATCAACCGCATCGAAGCCGTTTTGTCGGGAACTTTGAATTTTGTATTTAATAATTATGACGGCACTAAATCATTCGCGTCGGTTGTTCGTCTGGCGCAAACGGAAGGCTACACCGAACCCGACCCGCGACTCGATTTAAGCGGAACGGACGTTGCCCGAAAGATTTTGATTCTCGCGCGTGAAGCCGGTTATAAAATCGAAATGTCCGACATCGAAAACGAAGGTTTTTTGCCCGAATCGTGTTTAGCTGGAACGGTTGAAGATTTTTACAGCGAAATGGAACGGCACGAAAGTTATTTTCGAGAACTTTTGGAAGCTGCGAAATCGAAAAATTTGTCGCTGAAATATATCGCTTCGTTCGATAACGGAAAAGCGTCGGTCGGCTTGCAAAGCATTGACGCGGCGCATAATTTCGCCAATCTTTCGGGCAAAGACAATGCCGTTTTGTTTTATACGAATCGTTACGCCGATTTGCCGCTCGTCGTCAAAGGCGCGGGCGCGGGCGCGGACGTTACTGCCGCCGGAGTTTTCGCCGATATTATCCGCGCTTCGAGAGTTTAAAGATTATCATCATAACCAATCTGCGGACTGGAAATTACGACGTATTTTGAATAAAAAACGATTCGGAATAGATGAGAGATGATAGATAACAGATGATAGATAAAACCGCGTAGAATCTATCAGTTATTATCCTTCATCTCTCATCTATTCCGAAGTAATTCACCTTAAAATATCGTCGCCATAAAATTTGATACACTACCAAAACTACCGACTGCAATAACTTTATGAAAGAATCTGAAAATCTTTGGGGTGGAAGATTTACCGAATCGGCGAATAAAACTTTTGCTGAATTTAATAATTCTTTCAAATTCGACCGCCGTTTATTTTCGGCGGACGTTCGCGCTTCGATTGCTTATTGCGACGGGCTTTTTCACGCCGGAGTGGTAACTAGGCTCGAAGCCGAACGCATCAAAAACGGGCTTTCGACGATTCTCAAACGCGCCGATTACAATCAAAATTATTTCGACGAAATCGCCGCCGAAGACGTGCATTCGTTTATCGAAACGCGGCTCGTCCAACTCGTCGGCGAAGTCGGCAAAAAACTGCACACGGGCAGAAGCCGCAACGACCAGGTTTCGACGGCTTTTCGGCTTTGGCTGCGCGAAAAAATTACGGAACTTTCAAAAATCGCCCGCGACGCGCAGCAATCTTTGATTGATTCAGCCGAAAAAAATCGGGCGGCGATTTTGCCCGGTTACACGCATTTGCAGCGGGCGCAGCCGATTTTGTGGGCGCATTGGTGTTTGGCTTATTACGAAAAGCTTGCCCGCGATAGAGAACGGCTCGATGAAGTTTGGCGGCGCGTCAATGTGTCGCCGCTCGGCGCGGCGGCGTTGGCGGGAACTTCTTTTGAAATTGACCGCGAAGCTGTGGCGCGAGATTTGGGATTTGAAGGCGTTACCGCGAACAGTTTAGACAGCGTTTCCGACCGCGATTTTGCGGTTGAATTCGTCGGCGCGGGTTGTTTGATAATGGTGCATCTGTCGCGTTTGGCGGAAGATTTGATTCTTTACGCTTCGACCGAATTCGGGTTTATCGAATTGAGCGACGCGGTTTCGACGGGTTCGAGTCTGATGCCGCAGAAGAAAAATCCCGACGCGCTGGAGTTGATTCGCGGCAAAGCCGGACGCATTTTCGGTCATCACACCGCGCTGCTGGCGATGATGAAAGGTTTGCCGCTCGCCTATAACAAGGATATGCAGGAAGACAAGGAAGCGGTTTTCGACACGGTTGATACGGTTTCAAGTTGTCTGCAAGTTGCGAAAATCGTTCTGGAAAATACGCGCGTTAATGCTGAAAAAACTCGAATCGCGGCGGCGAAAGGTTATCTGAACGCGACCGAACTCGCCGATTATCTGGTGCAGAGAAATGTCCCGTTTCGCACGGCGCACGAGACGGTCGGGAAAATTGTTTTATACGCGATTTCAAAAGGCAAAGAATTAAACGAACTCGGATTGGAAGAATTGAAGGGATTTTCCGAAAACATCGAATCGGATATTTTCGATGCGTTGAGCCTCGAACAAACGCTGGCAAGCAAAAATCAAATCGGCGGAACTGCGCCCGAAAGAGTTTTTGAAGCGTTGGAACACGCGAAGGAAAGTTTGGCGAGAGAAGAAAATTAAAAGTATCTCAAAAATGACGCGCCGAAGTTCAAAGTCCACGCAGAGAGCGTGTTTTCGCCAGCGAAGCGCGGCGAAGGCAAACTAAAGTTTGGACTCTGAACTAAAACTGATAGCGAAATGCCCGAAGATGCACAATTTTACGCGAAATCTGATAACCGAATGGCGCAAATTAAATTTGCCGTTCGCCGATAAAACTTTCGTCGTCGCGGTTTCGGGCGGCGCGGATTCGGTTAGTTTGATGATGGCACTTCACGAAT
>JAJAYR010000461.1 GCA_026786155.1 Pyrinomonadaceae bacterium | reverse complement strand
CCTGCCGCAGTCAGCGCATCTTCCAGACCATTTTCGTTCCTGGCTGCCGCAGTTTTGGCAGACGTAAATTGTTGCGGGTTGTGTTGCCATTACCAACTATTTTAACGGAATTCGGCGGTTAAAGAAATGCCGAAAACGCCGCGCCGGACAAACGAAAAAATGGCAAACGCAAGGTAATCGTTATTTACTTTTAACACGACAAAATTCGTGTTAAAATTCCAGACGATATGAAACTCGACGTTCTCATCATTAGAATCGCCTTCGTGCTGCTGCTGGCATCGTTCGGCTATCTGCTCAATCCGTTGGCGCAGACGGCGCATCTGTCGCCGGAAAATTACGGCAGAGAAGCCAGACAGATAATTTCCGCCATTCTCGGAGCGGCGATTGCTTTTTGCGTTGTCGGTTTTGAAATGCGAGCCAGACGCGCCAGTTTGAAAACTCTCATCGGCGCGGCAATCGGTTCGATTTTGGGAATCGTCGGCGCGTATCTCATCGGAATGCTGATTAGTTCGCAGGAAACTGCCGCCGTCAACCCGGAAATGAAGACGTTTATGACGGTTGCGCTGGCGTTTTTTATGGCGTATATCGGTTTGATGGTCGGCGCGGCGAAAGGCGAATTTCTCGATTTGTCGGCACTCGGCGGAATTTTCAGCGATAAAAATTTAACGAAACGCGATTATAAAGTTCTCGACACTTCCGTAATTATTGACGGGCGTATCGCCGATGTCGCCGAAACCGGATTTCTGGGCGGAACTTTGATCATTCCGCAGTTTATTTTGACCGAATTGCAGCAAGTCGCCGATTCGCCCGATTCGAGCAAACGCCAGCGCGGGCGGCGCGGACTCGATATGCTGCAAAGACTTCGCAACAACAGCAACATTGATATTCAGATTATCGAAACCGATTATCCGGCGGTCAAGGAAGTTGATTTGAAACTCATCGAACTCGGTCAGGAACTCGATGCCGTCATCGTGACCAATGATTTTAATTTGAACAAAGTATCGCAACTGCGCGGCGTTTCCGTTTTGAATATCAACGAATTGGCGAACGCTCTGAAACCCGTCGTGCTGCCCGGCGAAGCGATGCGCGTTTTTATTTTGAAGGAAGGCAAAGAATACAATCAGGGCGTGGCGTATCTCGACGACGGCACGATGGTCGTTGTTGACAACGCCCGCCGTTTAATCGGCAAAACGGCTGATGTCGCCGTTACCAGCGTTCTGCAAACGACCGCCGGAAAGATGATTTTCGGGCGGCTGTGGGAAGAAAAAGACAATCACGACGAACCTGCCAACAACATTCACGAATCGCGTTCGCCGCATTTCCGCAAATCAACCCGCGAACTGCGGCACACGACGATTGTCGAAGAAATTGAATAAAACAATAGAAAATGGAAAATGGAAAATGGTTTGCGGATAAGAAATAATGTCCAAAACAGATAATTTCTTAATTTTCCATTTTCCATTTTCCATTATGAATTTTGCTATCATCGTCGCCGCCGGAATCGGAACGCGGTTCAGCTCAAAAATTCCCAAACAGTTTCTCGACATCGGCGGCAAACCGCTTTTGATTCACACGCTCGAAAAATTTCAAAACTGTGCGGCGATTGATGAAATTATCTTGATTTTATCGGCGGACGAAACAGAAAATTTTACGCAAACGCTCAA
This sequence comes from Pyrinomonadaceae bacterium, assembly GCA_026786155.1. Taxonomy (GTDB): domain Bacteria; phylum Acidobacteriota; class Blastocatellia; order Pyrinomonadales; family Pyrinomonadaceae. The sequence continues at coordinate 3,241 of JAJAYR010000461.1, read as the reverse complement.
AAAATTCAACATCGGAAAACTGAAACAGACGATTGCGGGCGGCGTAACTCGCGCCGAATCGGTTTTGAACGGATTGAATGCAATTGATTCCGAAAACTTTGAAATCGGCGCCGTTCACGACGGCGCACGTCCGCTCGTCTCAGGCGAAGAGATTGCCGCCACCATTGAAAAAGCGAAGGAATTCGACGCGGCTTGTTTAACCGCAACCGTTACCGATACGATAAAGCGCGTGGCGAACGGGAAAATCGTCGGCACGATTGACCGCGAAAATTTGCGCCGCGCCTTAACGCCGCAAGCGTTTCGGTTCGAGATTTTGCAAAAAGCATTCGCGCCCGAAAACTTTGACGCGGCGGCGACCGACGAATGTTTTTTAGTCGAAAAACTCGGCTGTGAAATCGCTTTCGTGGACGGCAGCGCGAAAAATATCAAAATTACGACGCGCGAAGATTTCGCCGTCGCGGAAAGTCTTCTAAAGGAAATCGAAAATGTTTAGAATCGGCTTCGGCAACGACGTTCACCGCCTCGAAGCGGGCGTAAAACTAATCTTGGGCGGCGTGGAAATCGAATCGAACTTCGGCGCGGTCGGGCATTCTGACGCGGACGCGCTCGCGCACGCCGTTACCGACGCACTTTTGGGTGCGCTCGCGCTCGGCGACATCGGCGCGTATTTTTCCGACAAAGACCATCAATGGCGGCACGCCGACAGTTTTCTTTTTCTGCGCTACGCGGTCGGATTGATTAAAGAAAAAGGTTACGCGGTCGTCAACCTCGATTCGGTCGTTAATCTCGAACAGCCGAAACTGCGCCCGCACATTGATAAAATGCGCGAAAATTTGGCGGTCGCGCTCGAAGTCGAAATCAACTGCGTTTCGGTCAAAGCGAAAACCGGCGAAAAAGTTGATGCGGTCGGCGAGAGCCGCGCCGTTAAAACCGAAGCCGTTGTCTTATTGGAAAAGAAAATTTAACCAAACAAAAAACGCCCGAATTTTCATTCGAGCGTTTTTATCAAATTTCGGCGAATTATTTCTAACGAACATTCGCGCCGTAACTTCTACCGATTTGCAAAGCCTCAGAATAAGTGCGGTTGATTTCCTGACCGTGCAAGCTATCGGCTTCGACAAACCTTCTGACGCTGCACGCACTTTGATTTGAAATAGCCGCCGATTGATTGAGAAAGTTTGAATAATCGCGCCACGCTTTGAGATGTTCGCGCCACGCCGCTTGAAAATCACGCGGCAAATCGTTCGTTGCAATGCTGCTCGAAGCCTCAACGTAACTTTCGGTGGCTTCCGCATAGTCGGCAAAGATTACGCTGTCAACATCCGGCGGAAAATTTTCGCCGATGTCATAAATCTTTTCGGTGCGAGCGCGACCGTTGGCATTATCTTCGGCAATCAGCGTCGAAATTGCGGCGGCGGTCGCATTTCTTTTGAATTTGCAGTAATTTGTTGAGTTGTAATTATAAGTGTCTTTGCTGATGAAAAGACTCGCCAAAGCGACTGACAATCCAAAAGCGGCGACGAAGGCGACGATTGATAAAATGTTTTTGCTTCTCATAATAGTTTTATTATGGCTCATCGAGCCGAAAAATGAAAGCCCTCTTTTGCTGAAAAATATCTTTTTAAAATTCACGAACCGCAGTCGTTTAAGTTTCAAAATTTTGGCTGTTCTTCTCCGTTGAACGCTTAATTTCGGCGAACGGTTGGTTTAATCGAAAATTTTTTTGCTAAAGTAATTCTGATGCGACCACAGAACATTATCGCCAAAAAGCGCGACGGGAAAAACTTGAACGGCGAAGAAATAAACGCTTTCGTCAGCGGCGTAACCGACGGAAAATGGGCTGATTATCAAACGTCGGCGTTGCTGATGGCGATGTTCGTTGGCGGTTTGAATGCTGACGAGCAGAACGCTCTGACCGAAGCGATGTTAAATTCGGGCGAGATTCTGGACTTTTCCGACATCGAACAGCCGAAAGCCGATAAACATTCGACGGGCGGCGTGGGCGATAAAACTTCTCTGATAATCGCGCCGCTGGTCGCCGCCTGCGGCGTTGCCGTCCCGATGATTTCCGGGCGCGGACTCGGACACACCGGCGGAACGCTCGACAAACTCGAATCAATAGCCGGTTACAACGTCAATCTTTCGACCGCCGAATTTAAGGAAATCGTCAAAAAATGCGGCTTCGCGCTCGCCGGACAAACCGCCGACATCGCTCCGGCTGACAAAAAACTTTACGCGCTGCGCGACGCGACGGCGACGGTCGAATCAATTCCTTTAATCGTCGCTTCGATTATGTCGAAAAAATTGGCGGAAAATTTGGACGCGCTCGTGCTGGATGTCAAAACCGGCAGCGGCGCGTTTATGCGCGAATTTGACGACGCGAAAAATCTCGCCGCCGCGTTATGCCGAACGGGAAACGCTTTCGGCGTGAAAACCGAAGCCGTGATTTCCGATATGAATCAACCGCTCGGCAAATTCGTCGGCAACGCGCTCGAAGTTTTTGAATGCGTCAAAATTTTGCGAAACGAAACGGACGCACAAATGCTTCGGACGCTCGAACTTTCAATCGAATTAGCGGCGCGAATGCTCGTTTTGTGCGGAATTGCCGAAACGATTGAAGATTCAAAATCGAAGATTCAAAAAGTTTTGGAAAGCGGCGCGGCGTTGGAAAAGTTTCGGCAAAATATCGAATGTCAAAACGGCGACGCGAAAATTTGCGACGCGCCGGAAATTTTGCTCGATAAAAATTCAGTCGAAGTCGTAGTGAAAGCCGCCAAGTCGGGTTTTGTCAACGCGATTGACACGCTGGCAATCGGCGCAGGCGTTTCAAAAATCGGCGGCGGACGAATCAAAGTCGAAGACGCGATTGATTACGCGGTCGGCTATCAATGCGAAAAAAACATCGGCGATGAAGTAATAGCAGGCGAAACTTTGGGCGTGATTTTTTGCCGAAATAACGCGCAAGCCGAACTGATTGGCGAGAAAATGCGCGACGCTTATAAACTCGGCGACGAAAAACCGGCGGAGAAATTCGAGTTAATTATGAGCGCAGTCGGTCAGAAACATTCGGAATAGATGAGAGCTGAGAGATAATAGATGAGAGATGAAATCTATCAGCTAATTCTACTTTGTCAGATTAAAACAGATTGCCAGAAAGAGCAAAAAAGTGTGATAAATAAAAGATATGAGATTACCAGTGGATGAAAAAAACTTAATGGATATGCGGTCAGTTATCGAGAGT
>JAJAYR010000460.1 GCA_026786155.1 Pyrinomonadaceae bacterium | reverse complement strand
TAAGCAGGTAAGCAAAAGTTTCAAGGTATTTTGAAAAGTTCAGAGTCCAAACTTTAGTTTGCGTTTTCGCCGCGCTTCGCTGGCGGAAGACACGCTCAAGCGTGGACTCTGAACAAAGCAAAATGCTTCATTACTTTTGCTTGGATGCTTAATTAACTTTCGGCAACATTTTTCTACGCTTTAACTGCGACACTCTCGGTTTGCGGCGCAGCATTACTCATTTGTTTGCTGGCTTTTCGCATCTGTTTTTCGAGTCGTTTAATCTGAATCAGATGTTTCGGATTAAACGGCAGCGACGGATAATAAGAATTCGATTCGTGGGTGCAGAAACAGCCGTTTTTAGCTTTTTTGCGCCGCGCCACCATTTGCGGAGAACTCCACGCGGCTTGAAAATCCCAACCGAAATCGCGCAGATTGCCGGTCGCTTCCAAGTTCTCGCACGAAGAAATCGTGCCTTCGTCGAAAATCACCGCGCCCGCCGTTCCCGCGTAACAAGTCATTTGCGGTTCGCCGGTTTCTTTGGTTTTGGCGATTAAATCGTGCATATAAAGGTCAATCGCCGCTTTGAAAAATCCCGCGTCGCCGCCGTAATTATTCTTGATGACGGCGTTTTTCGTGTCGTCCAGAATCATTTGCGAGAGTTGCGCGTAACGATTATGGTCGAAATTCAATTCGTTCGGGTCAGCGGACGGCGGGCGAATGTAGTTGATATTGACTTTATCCGGCTTCAAATCGTATTTCAGAAAATCATACCAATCGAAAATCGTATCCTCATTCGATTTCATCACGCAGGTGCAGGTTTGCACGTCGAGATTCGGAAATTCCTTCTTCATTTCCTGCAAAGTCCGCGCCGTGTGAATCGCTTTGTCCCAACTGCCTTCTTTGCGGCGAATCTTTTCGTGCGCGTCCTTCATTCCGTCAATTCCCAAAGCAATCGTTACGTTCAAATTCGGATTTTCCTGCAAAATGCGCGTTACGTCGGGGAAAATGCGCGGATGAATTTGTCCATTCGACATCAAATAAACCGAATCGAGTTTGTTATTGCGATAAAAAGCGTTGCAGATTTCCGGCAAATCCTTGCGCGTGAACGGCTCGCCGCCCGCGAGGATTAAAACGCCGAGATTACCGCCGAGCGTTTCCGAAATCTTTTCGATTTCGTCGGTTTTCATTTGCAGTTTTTTACGCGGTCGGTCATCGAGTTCTTCGGTAAAAAAACAATGCGTGCAGCGCATATCGCAAACGCTCGTTACTAATATATTCAATAAAATCGGCGCGAACGGTTGTCCGATAGCCAATTTCACATAACGCTTTAATAATTCTTTGGTTGTAAAATCCATATCAATAATTCCTTGTTTTGAAACTCAATCCGGGCTTAGATGCCCAAACAAATTTCCACGTTTAACTTTATCTTATATCAGAGGTTTCGGGCAAGATGTCAGTTCTTGATTTGCTATACGGGTCAGAACCGGGAGCGGCAGCAACCGGCTTACTGAGCGCGGAGAAGCCGGTCGCTACCGCGCCCGGTTCCGACATCTATACGGTCTGCCGAATTATTTTCTCGAAACTAAATAGCCTTTGCGCGTTCGCACAATCAAATCGTCGCGTCCTTTGACTTTGAGCGAGATAAGGCGAAATTCGTTGTTTTTGGCGAGTTCTTCCGGGTAATAATTGAGAATATAGGCTTGCGAAAGTTCGGCGGAGATTTGGTTGAAGGATTGGTCGAGTTCGCGTTCGTCAATCGGCGAATAAACCGCGCCGCCGGTTTGCAGGGCTAGTTCCTGCATTCGTCGTTCCGCTGAAAGCTGGCGGATGTTGGCGTTGCCGCCGCGCTGTCCGGTGCGTTTGAAATTCTCAAAATCGGTGGTTTTGACGATGTAAATCTGACAATTGCTTTGCTGAACGGCGCGGACGGTTTCTTCAAATGTCGAATCGGAAATCGTGTCGTCGCCGTCCGAAACGATGACGATGACGCGGCGACCTTCGACATTTTTTAAGTAATCGGCGGCTTTGATAATGCCGTCGAGCAGTGCCGTCGCGCCTTCCGGTGTCGGGAAATTTTCGATGGCTTGAATAAGCTGCTCAGAGTTTTTGGTGAACGGCTGTTCGAGCCGTGTTCCGGTCGCCACCGAAAACAGCGCGGCTAAATCCTTTTCGGGACGTATGACGCGCTTGAAAAATTTGACGGCGGCTTTTTTCTCGAACTCGCGGGCGATGCTGACGCTCGAACTGTTGTCGAAAAGCATTGCCAGACGCACCGGCGTTTCCGAACGGAAAATATCGTTGATTTCCGCCGGTTTCCCGTCAACTGCCAGTTGAAAATCTTCCAACTTTAGATTTGTAACGGCTCTGCCCGCCGAATCAAGCACCGAAACGGGAATCGGCACGAGCGTCGAGTTTATCGAGATTATTTCATCGCCGTCAGCGTCGGCTTTTGGTGTCGGAGTCGGCTTCGGAGTCGGTTTGACGGTCGGAAAATTGGTCGGTGTCGTATAAATCACGCGCGGGCGCGTCGGTGTCGGAGTCGGCGTTTCCAGCGGTTTAATGCGCCCCGACTGCGCGAAGGCTATCGAAGACAATGCGAAAATAAAAATTGTGAGCGAGATTTTACGAGCCATAACTTAACCGATTAAAATAAAGACTGGAGCGCAATCACCCTTGCTTGCAATGAGCGCGGTAGCGCGAAAGAAAAATCTCGTTATATTCAACTGTTGAACCGACGCGCAACCTTTGTTCGCGCCGAAGCGACGCTCATTGCAAGCAGGGATGTTTGCGCTCCAGTTAAAAAGACTAATTTCGAGATTAAGGTTTAACGAATTTCGCGTTTTTCTTTTCCGGTTCGCAGGCTTCGATGGTTTCGCTCGTCATTTTATCAGGCTTAACTTCTTCAGCAGGCAAGCCGAGTTTTTCGCGGACAAATTTTTCGGCTTCCGGTTCAATCAATTCGCCGCTCACGACAAAGGCTTTTTCCGTCAGCACGTCGCCCGTTTTCGACAGTTTCGCCGGTTCGAGAAAGATGTTCCACGGCGAACCCCAACCGCGCGTATCGCCGACCGACTTGCGATATTCGTAATGGAGAGTTTTCTGTTTTGCGTCCTTCGCGTCCGATTCATAAACGACCGGAAACGTGATTTTAAAAGCGTCGAGATTCGTCTTCATCGCCTCGACCGTATCGTATTCGCCGACACCGATAATTTCTAAACCGTTCAACTTATATTTGTCGTAAAGTTTCTGTGCAAACGGTGCTTCGTGCTTCCAGTTCGGACACCACGGCGCGAAATACACGACCATCACGAGTTTTTTATTTTTGGTAATATCGCGCAGATTGATAGATTTATTGTCGAGGACGCTTTTATAAGTCCAATCTTTATATTTAATTTCCTTCTCCAAAACCGGAGCCTGTTCGGTCTGCGCCGAAGCGAACAGCGAACCGAATAATAGAAACGCTAAAGTCAGAAATGTTTTCATATTTTTGAATCCTTTATGCTGAAAGACTAACTTTTCAGATGCCGAAAGACAAGATTGGGATGCCGTTGCGGAAGGCTCTCCGCGATAACTTTTTACAAAAATGCGAATCAAAAACAGAAATATGATTAATGATAAATAAAGATTTTCTTCGCGTTCTTTGCGTAAGCCTTAGCGTTCTTTGCGATACTAGTGTTCAGTCAAGAATGAATTGACGGGAATTGTCAGAACCCCGAACGATAGTGAGAGGGTAAAACTTTTTGGTATCGCAAAGAACGCCAAGTCCTACTGCTTTTAATTCACGCGAGAAATTGAATGAATTTTTTGCCCCGTTTCAGCGTTTGACAACTTTTAGAATTAGAATTATTCTAAATCTAATTTTCGAGAGATAAACAAGCAATGGAATATACCAGCAATTTAGGTTTAACGAAACACCGCGAAGTCGTTTTGCAAGTGATTCGCAGTGCCGAACATCATTTGACGGCGAACGAGGTTTTTAAAGAAGCGAAAAGTCGTCTGCCGACGATTAGTTTTGCGACCGTTTATAATTCTCTGCGTTATTTGAAAGATGCCGGACACATCGCCGAAATCCAATTCGGTTTCAGCGGCGCGAATCGCTTCGACGCGAAGACCACGCGCCACGACCACGCCATCTGCAATAAATGCGGCAAACTGGTTGATATTGATTTGGAAATGCCCGAAGAGTTAGTCAGACTCGCGGCGCAGTATTCGCAATTCAAACCCGAAT
>JAJAYR010000459.1 GCA_026786155.1 Pyrinomonadaceae bacterium | reverse complement strand
GCCGCCGCCGCGCTTCGCTGGCGGAAAGCCGTGAATTTGCCGGAGAAAGATTAAACGGCGGCGACATTATCATCGTCGGCGATTACGCAAAATTCAAGGACGATTTGGCGAAGCGGTTTCCCGATATGAAAATTGAGGTCGTCAAAGCCGACGAACTCGATTTGAGCAAAGACGATTTGCGAAAGTAGATTTAAGTTACGAACTCGGAAAAAAGGCGGAAGCGAAAATGTTTCCGTCTTTTTTATTCGCACAGCGAAACTTATCTTTCACAAACTTGTGTCTCGATAAACGCTCTGTTTGAATAGAATTCGGACGAAACCGAATTATGCACAAAAATTTACGTTCATTCATCGAAGCGTTGCGGCGCGAAAACGACATTATCGAAATCGAAGCGGAAGTTGACCCGTATCTCGAAATCGCCGAAATTCATCGCCGTGTGATTGAAAATCAAGGCAAGGCTTTGCTTTTTAAAAACGTCAAAGGCTCGAAGTTTCCGGTCATAACCAATCTTTTCGGCACGATTAAACGCATCGAACTCGCTTTTACGAAACGCCCGCAGGAATTCGTCAAAACGGCGGTTGAAATGGTTGATGTTTTGCTGCCGCCGAAACCGAAAGAACTCTGGAAATATCGGCAGATGGCGTTCGACGCGCTGAAACTCGGCACAAAATCGGTTAAAAATGCGCCGATTCTGGAAAGATTCAGCCGCGAACCGAAACTGACGGAAATTCCACTTTTGCAGTTGTGGCACGAGGACGGCGGGCATTTTGTCACGCTGCCGTTGGTTTATACGGAAAGTTTGAAAAGCGGCAAACACAATCTCGGAATGTATCGCATCCAGCGTTACGACGACACGACGACCGGCATTCATTGGCAAATCGGCAAAGGCGGCGGTTTTCATCATTACGAAGCCGAACAGATGAACCGACCTTTGCCCGTCAATATCACCGTCGGTGGTGCGCCCGCGATGATTCTGGCGGCAATCGCGCCGCTGCCCGAAGACGTTCCCGAATTAATGCTCGCGTCATTGTTGGCGAACGGCAAAATTGAAACGGTCAAAAATCCGCTGTCGAACGGTTTGCGACTGATTGCCGAAGCCGAATTCGTTTTCAGCGGCATCGTGCCGCCGAAAGTTCGTCGTCCCGAAGGTCCATTCGGCGACCATTACGGTTATTATTCGTTAAAACACGATTACCCGATTTTTGAATGTCAGGCGATTTTTCATCGTAAAGACGCGATTTATCCGGCGACCGTCGTCGGCAAACCGCGTCAGGAAGATTATTACATCGGTGATTATTTGCAGGAACTTTTATCGCCGCTTTTTCCGCTCGTGATGCCCGCCGTGCTTGATTTGTGGAGTTATGGCGAAACGGGTTTTCACAGTTTGGCGGCGGCGGTCGTCAAGGAAAGATATTCGCGCGAAGCTCTGTCCGCCGGTTTTAGAATTTTGGGTGAAGGACAATTGTCGCTGACGAAATTTTTGATGCTGACTGACAAACCGCAAAATTTGCGCGATTTCAAACCGTTTTTTGAATACGTTTTGGAACGGGTTGATTGGTCGAGCGATTTTTTCATTTTCGACCGCACATCATTCGACACTTTAGATTACGCTTCGGGCAAAATAAATCACGGCTCGAAAGCGATGCTCGTCGGTGTCGGCGAAGCGAAAAGGGAATTGCAAAAAGAGTTTCGCGGCGATTTGCCGAAAGGCGTGAAACGGGCGAAAGTTTTCTGCGGCGGCTGTCTGGTTTTAGAATCCGATGCATATTCGTCTGATGACGAATTAGGTGAGAGAATTGCTAAATCCGGCGCGTTCGACGAATTTCAAATCGTCGTCCTGCACGACCGCATCGAATACGCCGATTCAGCCGATAAGTTTTTGTGGGCGACGTGGACCCGGTTTAATCCTTCGACCGACATTCACGCCAAAGAAGTTTCGGTGAAAAATAATCACATTTCATATCACGCGCCGATGGTGATTGATGCGCGGATGAAACCGTGGTATCCGAAGGAAGTCGAACCGCGCGAGGATATTGTAAAACTCGTTGACAGACGCTGGCGCGAGTATTTTCCGAAAGAAAAATAGATTTAGAGTTCGATAAATTTTAGTTTGTTTTTTCACGTTCGAGCGTAGATAAAGCAGACAATTTATGACAAAACTTCTCAAAAGTATTTTGTTAATTTTTGCCATTGTGCTTTTATGTTTGGCTTACGGATATTTTATTGAGCCGAATCGCCTGATCGTGCGTCGCGCGGAGTTGAAAATCAAGAATTGGAATCCGGCGTTTAACGGCTTCAGAATCGCGGCGATTGCCGATATTCACGGCGGCTCGAACGGCGCGACGGCGGAAAACATCCGGCGCGTCGTGCGGGAAACGAACGCCGAAAATCCCGACCTAATCGTTTTGTTGGGCGATTACGTTTCGCAAAACCACGAAAATAAACCTATCGAGCAGCGTTCGCTGAAAATGTCGGTTGCCGACATCGGGGAAAATCTCAAAGGCTTGCAGGCGAGATACGGCGTTTATGCCGTTTTGGGAAATCATGACGGTTTTTACGGCACGGAAAACGTCGCCTCGGAACTGCGCCGCGTCGGAATCAAAACTCTGGAAAACGAGATGGCTTTTATCGAACGCGGCGGCGAAAAAATTCGTCTGCTCGGTTTGAAAGACCATATGCAGATAAAAAGTTGGAATGGTTTCGCCGACGAAATCAGAAACGTCATTCAAACCAACGAGCCGGACGGCGACCTTATCGTGCTGGAACACAGCCCGGACATTCTTCCGATAATCACGCAGGGAACGCCCGATTTAAGCCGCTTGAAACTAATTCTCAACGGACACACGCACGGCGGGCAAGTCTGGTTTCCCGTTCTCGGTGCGCCGATTGTTCCCTCTAACTACGGTCAAAAATTCGCGCAGGGACACCTCATCGAGCAGCACGTTGACGTTTTCGTTACCGCCGGAATCGGCACGAGTATTCTGCCTTTTCGCTTTCTCGTGCCGCCGGAAATCGCCGTTTTAACAATCGTCAGCGAATAATTTTTTTTGGTTTTTTTACCACCTAGAAACATAGAAAACATAGGTTTTAATTTAGCTAGAGCGGCTTAGAGTTTGGATTTACGGTTCAGAGTTAAGCCTTCAGGCGTGATTGGCGTGGGCGCAGGCGAAACTTAAGTTGACGAAGGCGACGTTGCTTCACGCATAAATCGTAACTCTGAACCAGACACTCATTCTTGAACCGCTCTAAAGTCTGTTTTGATAAAATTTAATGAACTTTATCGGATAACTACCTTTTCTCGGCTATGTTTTCTATGTTTCTAGGTGGTAAATTTCTTCAATTTTTTATCTGAAAAGATGTTTATTCTTCAGACGGCGGCTGAACGTCCACGCGGTCGTAAATTCGTTCGAGGGAAAGTTCCAATTCGAGTTCCGGCAAACTCATCATCTCCGACAAATAATTATATCCCTCAAAAATCCAACGGTTTTGCCCGTCGCGGTGATAATGTTCAATCGAAATGACTTCCTGCGCGATTAAAATGTAATCGGTCAGCGAATCGTTCCCTAAACGGTAACGCTGAAATTTCAAATTGCGGTCATATTTTTCGGTCGAAGGCGACAGAACTTCAAAAATCGCCTTCGGATTGACGACGACATCTTTTTTCCGGTCGTGAAACTGCGGTTCGCCGCCGACTATCGTTAAATCGGGATAAGAAAAAAGGCTGGCGTTAGAGGTTCGCACCTTCATATTCGGCGACAACGCTTCGCACTTTTTACCGCGCAGTTGCCCGCCGACTTCGATTGTGAGATTAACGCAAATTCGACTGTGCGAAAGACTTTCGCCAGCCATCTGGATAAGATAGCCGTCAACAAATTCGTGGCGTTCGTTTGAAG
>JAJAYR010000458.1 GCA_026786155.1 Pyrinomonadaceae bacterium | reverse complement strand
GTTTCTTCAATTCCAAGCTGCGCCAACTCCTGGCGCATTCCGTGTATCATTATTTCTGGATATGGCATAATTTTTTTAATTTCAAATCTAACATTTACAATTTCAACTTTTGAAACTTGAAATTTAAATCAAGTATCGTTTTTTGCGAAAGATTAGTCAAGGTTGTCGCGTCAGCCCTAATTTTCAATCTTGACTTCCGCGCCAACGGGAATCGCTTCAAAAATCTCCTGCATATCTTCGTTTCGCAAAGCAACACAGCCTTGTGTCCAATCCGTTTCAATTCCGCCGCCGTGAATGTAAATCTCGCCGCCGAGCGCGGTTTTCTGCGGCGGCATTCGCTTTTCGGCAATCGCTTTGACAATCGCGTCGTGTTCTTCCGGCGAAATTATCTTTTCCCGCAAACCGCGCGTCGCCGCTTCGACGTTCGGATAACTTAAACCTAACGACAAATAAAATTTGCTTTCGGCGTTTTTCGTGAAAACATAAAACTTTCCTTCGGGCGTTTTGCCGTCGCCTTCGATTTCTTTATCGCCTTTCGCCGCCAAACCGAGCGCGATTTTGTATTTTTTAATTAACCGTTCGCCATCGAAAATTTTCAATGAACGGTTTTTCTTTTCGATAACGATGCGCGGATTTTCTATTGTCGGCATAATTTGGCGGCTTTGACCGACGCTTAGCAAGGCAATCGTCAAAACCAAAGCGGTTAAAATCGAGCTAATCAATAATTCCTTCATCCGAATCTTCCGTGTCAATTACCATTGTTTTCGGTTAAAATCGAATTATGAACAATTGGATTGAAGAAAAGCAAAACCGACTGCGCGAATTTTTCGAGTTGGATTCGTCAGCCGATTTGATTTCCCGCGAATCGGTCGAATCTTTTAATGTCTCGCCGAAAATTGCCGAGCATCTCCGGCGGCACAATATCGAATGGCACATCATACCGTCGGCGGAAGCGGTTCACATTGATACGGAAGATTATCGCCAGCGGCTTTATCCGACTTTGAAGTTTGATGCAACGAACCGCGATTATCAAAAAACCGAATCATACCGGGCGATTATGGACGGACACGAGCGGCATCAGGGACGAGTTATCGGCGTTGAAACGACGATGAAGCCGAAATATCTGCCGGAAAATCATCAGTTTTACGGCACGAACTACGGCTTCGACCCAAACGCCGATCCGTTCGCCGCGTATTTCGGCGGCGCGAAAATGATGTCCGGCACGCGCTATTCACACAATTACGCCTCTCTGCGAAGTTTCGTTAATTTAATTACCAAAGATTGGAGCGCACGCGGTTTGATGCCGCCGGGTTATCGTCTGACGATTTGCCCGCCGGTCGTTTTCAATCTCGTCGGCACGATTTTTCACCCGGAATGGAGTCAAACCGAATCGCTCGAACTCGGCTTTTACCGCGACCCGAAAAACAACGCCAAATGTTACGCCGTCGGCTCGAACGCGCCCGAAGATTTTTCTTATATCAAGGAAATCGAAACCGAATCCGATTGGACTTTGTTAGGCTTTCGCACCGCGCTCGTTCCCGAAACATAGTTTTTAACTTTTATTTTTAACGCAACGGCGCAAAGACGCAGAGACGCAAAGAAAAGATAAAACTTTTTGCCTTTCCTTTGTGCCTTAGCGTCTTTGCGCCTTTGCGTTAAGATAATTTAATGCAGCCTCTAGCCAATCAAATCAGACCGCAGAATTTGGACGAATTCATCGGGCAGAAACATCTCGTCGGTGCGGGCAAACCGCTGCGTTTGGCGATTACGCAGAAGCACGTTTTTTCGTTCGTTTTGTGGGGAACGCCCGGTGTCGGCAAAACGACGCTGGCGCGGATTTACGCGAACGCGCTGAACGCCGATTTTTACGAATTATCGGCGGTTTCGGCGGGCAAAGACGACATTCGCAAAATTGTGAATCGTCCGCGAATAATGAATCAGCCGCGCATTTTGTTTCTCGACGAAATCCACCGATTTAATAAAGCGCAGCAGGATTTTCTGCTGCCGTTCGTCGAAAACGGCGAACTCGTTCTCATCGGCGCAACGACGGAAAATCCGAGTTTTGAAATCATTCCCGCGCTTCTTTCGCGTCTGCGCGTGTTCGTTTTGGAAGAATTTTCAGCCGAAGAAATGGCGGAGATTGTTGACCGCAGCGGTTACGAATTAGACGCGGAAGCAAAAGATTGGCTGACGGCGATGGCGAACGGCGACGCACGACAGGCGTTGACGATGATTGAAAATACGGCGCGGCTTTACGATAAAATCGTCAATCTCGAAACGCTGAAAAACACTTTGCAATCGAAATTTCTGCGCTACGACAAACAGGGCGAAGAACATTACAACGTCATCAGCGCGTTCATCAAATCAATGCGGGCATCACAGCCCGACGCGGCTTTATATTATTTGGCGCGTATGATTGCGGGCGGCGAAGACCCGAAATTTATCGCCCGCCGGATGGTCATTTTCGCGTCCGAAGACATCGGTTTAGCGCAGCCGACCGCTTTGGTTG
>JAJAYR010000457.1 GCA_026786155.1 Pyrinomonadaceae bacterium | reverse complement strand
TTTCCATTCTGCCCGACCCCAGCGTTTATGACGGACGTTTTACGAATAACGGCTGGCTTCAGGAATTGCCGAATCCTTTGACGAAAATCACCTGGGAAAACGTCGCGCTGGTCAGTCCGAAAACGGCGGCGCGTTTGCAACTCAACCAAGAAGTTGAAAATAGAGAATACGTCGGCGGTTCGCAGGGTTCGACGTTTATCAACACGAAAGGCGGCAATTTGTTTTCCGATTTGGTGAAAGTGAAAATGAACGGCGCGGAAATCGCGCAGGACGTTCCGATGTGGATTGCGCCCGGTCAGCCGGACGACGTGATTACGATTTATATGGGTTACGGGCGCACCCGCGCCGGACGTATCGGGACGGGCATCGGCTATAACGCTTTCGACATACAAAATTCTAACGCGCTGTGGAACGGCGTCGGCGAAGTGGCGAAAACCGGCGAGCAAAAAACGATTGCTTCGACGCAAATCCATTTTAATATGGAAGGACGCGATATTCTGCGCGTCTGGGATTTGGAGCAGTTTAATTCGACTCCGGGACTCGGACATCAGCACGACGAATACGACGCTACGATGTATCCGGGCTTTGTCTATTCGGGCAATAAATGGGGAATGACGGTTGATTTAAACAGTTGCGTCGGCTGTAACGCCTGCGTGATTGCCTGTCAATCGGAAAACAATATTCCGGTTGTCGGACGCGAACAAGTCGAGCGCAGCCGCGAAATGCACTGGATGAGAATTGATACTTATTACAGCGGCGACGACATCAATAATCCCGATGGTCCGCATTTTCAACCGCTTTTGTGTCAGCAATGCGAACAGGCTCCGTGCGAAACGGTCTGCCCGGTTCACGCGACGGTTCATAGCGCGGAAGGTCTGAACGATATGGTCTACAACCGCTGCGTCGGAACGCGCTACTGCGCGAACAACTGTCCGTATAAGGTTCGCCGTTTCAACTTTTTCCTTTATCAGGATTGGAATACGCCGCAGTATAAATTGATGCGAAACCCGGAAGTAACGATTCGCAGTCGCGGCGTGATGGAAAAATGCACTTACTGCACGCAGCGCATCGCTTCGGCGCGAATCGAAGCCGAAAAAGACGGGCGGCGCGTCCGCGACGGCGAAATCTTAACGGCTTGCCAATCGGTTTGCCCGGCGGACGCGATTGTCTTCGGCGATTTGAACGACCCGAACGCCAAGGTAACGAAGTTAAAAGAAGACCATCGCAATTACAATTTGCTGAACGAGTTAAACACGCAGCCGCGCACGACTTATCTGGCTGGCTTGAAAAATCAAAACAAGGAAATGCCGGATTATAAAGCACCGAAACCCGTCGAAGCTAAAGCAGAAACAGGCGAACAAAAAACGGGTGAAAGCGGTCATTAAAATTTTTAACGAAAAATAATCGGGAATCAAGATGCAAAATGTAGAAGACGCAAAAGCACTAGAAAGAAGGCTTCGACCGCCGATGGTCGAAGGCGAACATACGTTCGGGTCGGTGTCCGACCAAATCGGAGATTTGGCGTTAAAGAAAAAAACCCCTTATCACTGGTTCATCGGGTTCGGAATCGCCTTTCTGGTCGCCCAATCACTTTTGTTCACCGTCGTTTATCTGGTTACGACCGGTGTCGGGATTTGGGGCAACAACCAACCAATCGGCTGGGCGTTCGACATCATCAATTTCGTCTGGTGGATCGGCATCGGACACGCCGGAACGCTGATTTCCGCAATTCTCCTGCTGCTTAATCAAAAATGGCGCACTTCGATTAACCGTTTCGCCGAAGCGATGACGCTGTTCGCGGTAGCTTGCGCCGGACTTTTTCCGCTTCTGCACACGGGTCGCCCGTGGCTGGCATACTGGCTGTTTCCATACCCGAACACGATGGGGATGTGGCCCCAATTTCGTTCGCCTTTGATGTGGGACGTTTTCGCGGTTTCAACGTATGCGACGGTTTCGGCACTTTTTTGGTATGTCGGTTTGATTCCCGATTTGGCGACTTTGCGCGACCGGGCGAAAAACAAATACTTTAAACTTATTTACGGTTTGCTGGCGATGGGCTGGCGCGGTTCGGCGCGGCATTGGCATCGTTACGAAATCGCGTATCTGCTGCTCGCCGGGCTTTCCACGCCGCTCGTTTTGTCGGTTCACTCGATTGTTTCATTAGACTTCTCGGTGGCGCAGCTTCCCGGTTGGCACGCGACGATTTTTCCGCCGTATTTCGTCGCCGGAGCAGTTTTCGCCGGGTTTGCGATGGTTTTGATTTTGTGCATTCCGCTACGCCGCCTGTATAAAATGCAGGATTTCATCACGCACACGCACCTCGTTTATATGGCGAAGGTGATGCTGGCGACCGGCTTAATCGTCGTCTATGGTTACGCGATGGAAGCGTTTTTCGGCTGGTATAGCGCGAACGAATACGAGTATTTTATGATAAAAAATCGTATTTGGAACGGTCCGTATTGGTGGTTTTACTGGCTCCTGATTTTGTGCAACGGCATGTCAATTCAGCTTTTGTGGTTCAGGCGTTTCCGCGAAAGCGAATTTTGGCTGTTCGTCATTTCGATTGTCGTCAGTGTCGGGATGTGGCTCGAACGCTTCGTGATTATCGTAACGAGTCTGCACCGCGATTTTCTGCCGTCGTCGTGGGCGATGTATTCGCCGACGATGTTTGACTGGTCAATGTTTCTCGGAACAATCGGATTCTTTTTTACATTGATTTATTTGTTCGTCCGCTTCCTGCCGATTATCTCGATTTTCGAGGTCAGGACGCTTTTGCCGGACGCGCAAGTCGCGCATGGCGGACACGAACACGCCGACGATACGTTTGTCGGCGGAGTTAATGAATCGCCGGGCAGAAAACGCGATAAATTGGAAACATAGACATAGATAAGGATGAAAGACAGGCGAAAAATTTTGTAGAATAAGTTTGCAGTCAACCGAACTCGTCCGCAGACGGTTACTAAGGGCAACTCACCCGTGTCAAACCGTTTGCCAGTTTGGACGGTTGACTGCAATGCCGAACGCGAAAAGGTTATGGATAAGAAAATTTACGGATTGTTAGCGGAATTTGATACGCCGACCCAATTGGTGGAAGCGGCGAATAAAATCCGGGAAGCCGGTTATAAAAAAACCGATGCCTTTTCGCCGTTTCCGATTCACGAAATTGACGAAGCACTCGGCATCAAGCGTTCGATTCTGCCGTTTATGGTTCTGGGCGGCGGCATCGCCGGACTTTTGACCGGCATCGGTTTGCAGGTTTTCGTTCACGTCATTGATTACCCGATTATCGTTGGCGGTCGCCCGCATTTCAGTTTGCCGTCGTTTATTCCGTCGGCTTTCGAGTTGACGATTTTGTTCGCCTCGTTCGCCGCCGTCTTCGGAATGATTTTATTAAACGGTTTGCCGCAGCCGTATCATCCGGTTTTCAACGTGCCGCGTTTTGCTTTGGCGACGCGCGAAAAGTTCTTTTTGTTGATTGAGCGCAAAGACCCGAAATTCGATTACGACGAAACGAGAAATTTTATGCAGAGCCTGAACGCACAGGAGGTTTTTGATGTCGAAGAATAGTAATCAGTTATCAAATATCAGTTATCAGTTATCAAAAAACGGTAAGCGGATGATTTACTGCTTTCTGCTGACTGCCTTCTGCCTTCTGGCGATTGGTTGTCGTTACGATATGCAAGACCAGCCGCGTTACAAGGCTTATAAAAAAAGCGATTTTTTCAGCGATAATCGGGCTTCGCGCGATTTGTCGGAAGGCACGGTGCCGCGCGGATTCCTTCGTGAAGATAAAGCCTTTTACACCGGCAAAACCGAAACCGGTGGACAAACGCCCGCGCCGAATCCGGCGGCGACACCGGCAATTGATGCTTCGGGCAATACTTTGATGACCGATTTTTCGGGATTGGTCAGCGATTTCCCCGTTCCCGTAACTAAAGAACTGCTTGACCGCGGTGAGCAGCGATATAAAGTTTTCTGCATCGTCTGTCACGGTCCGGTCGGGAATGGCGACGGAATGATTGTGCGGCGCGGATTTTCCAAACCGCCGACTTACAACGACGACCGTTTGCGAAACGCTCCTGTCGGACATTTTTACAATGTCATTACCAACGGGCAGGGCAAGATGAGCGGTTACGCTTCGCAAGTTCCGCCCGCTGACCGCTGGGCAATCGTCGCTTATATTCGTACTTTGCAAATCAGCCAAAATCCGAACGGAAATATGTCAATGCCTCCGGCTAATAATACGAACGGCGCAACTCCGACGACGAGCAATGCGAATACGGCGACCGCGCCGAACGCTAACACTTCGGGAGGAAGGCGATAAATGAACAGAGAAGAAGAATTTATAAATTATAATGCGCCCGCCGACCTCAATCGCTGGCGAACCATCGCGCTCGGCATCGGCGGAATTTTTTCGATTGTTATTTTGGGCATCGCCGTATTTTTTCCTGAACAGCGCGAACAAGCCTTGCGCTCGTGGCTTTTGGGTTTTATCTTCTGGGGCGGCATCGGCATCGGCGGTTTGGGCATTTTGATTTTGCAGCATTTGACGGGCGGCGCGTGGGGAATCGTCATTCGCCGCATCGCCGAAGCGTGTTCGCGGACGCTGCCGATAATCGCCGTTTTGTTTGTTCCGATTGCCGTCGGCGTGGCGACTCATTCGATTTACGAATGGACACATCTGATTGGCACGGACGATAAAATCGTTGAATGGAAACAACCGTATCTGACCGAACATTGGTTTATCATCCGCGCCGCGCTGTATTTCGTTTTGTGGGGAATAATGGCTTATTTCCTCAACAAATGGTCATTGCAGCAAGACCAAACGGACGATTTTGAAACGGCTTTGAAAATGGCGGAAGATTTGTCGAAGTTTTCCGGTCCAACGATGGTTTTCTATGTTTTAGTCGTTAGCTTTGCCGCGATTGATTGGGTAATGACGCTCGACCCGCATTGGTTTTCGACGATTTGGGGATTGCTGTTTGCGGTTAGCTGGGCTTTAAGCTGCTTCTGTTTTTCAGTCGCGCTGCTCGCGGTTTTAGCGAACAAAGCACCGCTGAACCGGATTTTAGGAAGCCGCCATTTTCAAGACATCGGGAAATTGATGCTCGCGCTCGTGATGGTTTGGGCGTATTTCAATTTCTCGCAGTTTCTGATTATCTGGTCGGGGAATTTGCCGGAAGAAACGCGCTGGTATCTGACGCGAATGGAAGGAACGTGGGGCGTTATCGGGATTTTGCTGATTGTTTTCCACTTCGCTTTCCCGTTTCTCGTGCTGCTCAACCGCGATTTGAAGCGTAACGCCAAATGGCTGGCGGCGACGGCGATTTTTATTTTAATTTTACGGCTCGTTGATATGTTTTACCTGATTGGTCCGAGTCCGCAAATCGGAATGGACGGCAAATCAGCGGACTTTATGAACAGTTTCAGTTGGATGTATCTCGTCGCGCCGCTCGGAGTCGGCGGAATTTGGCTGTGGTATTTCTTCGGCGAATTGATGAAACGTCCGCTCGTGCCGATTAACGACCCGTATTTAGAGAGCGCGATCAATCACGGCAAAGGACATTAGAAAAATACGAATTTTAGATTACGAGATTTCATAATCGCTCGAATTCGTAATTGAAGGTTCACGATTCATAATTGACTGTATGGCAACGAAACACGAAAAATCTTTTGTAAATTACGACCGAACTTACGAAACCAACATCATCGGAATGCGCGGCGTAATTTACTTCGCGGTCGGCTTGTTTTTGTTAATCGTCGTAACTTTCGGCTTGATGTATTTTCTGCAAAACGTGATGGAAGACCAGGCGGCGGAAACGAAGGATACGAAAAGCCCGATGATGATGAATTCGCGGGAAAGTCTGCCGCCCGAACCGCGTCTGCAAGCCGCTCCGGGATACGGCGTGGAGAGCCAGAACGGATTCGTTAATTTAGAACTGAAAGCTCCGCAGTCGGAATACCGCGAACTGCGCGACCAATGGGAAAAGCAGTGGAAGGACGGACAGAAAGACTTGAAAACCGGGATGGTTGTAACTTTGCCGATTGAAGAAGCCAAAGCCAAACTGCTTCAGGAAAATGTCAAAACCAGAAGCGGCGAGCAAACGCAGAAGGCTTTGGACGAGGCGCAGAGATTCACTTCGTATTCGAGCGCGGGCAGAATCGCAAGCGACAAACGGCGGTAAATAAGGGATGAAGGATGAGGGATGAGGGATGAGGGATGAATAAATCTTGAACCTGACTATCTCTTCGGTGAAGATATTATGAGAAAAAGTTCAGCGATTTCAGCGATTTTGAAACTGAAACTTTTATTGAGTTTGGCGATTTTAGTTTTGGCGATGAATGTCGCGGCGCAGAAGTCCGAGCATTATAACTCGCCGCTTTACGCGCCGAAAACTTACGACCCGTCGCAAGTCGGAGTCAGTTCGGGGTTGCCGCCGGTTTTGAAAACGGTCGGCATCGAACAGAATCTGAACGGGCAATTGCCGCTCGACGCGGAGTTCAAAGATGAAAACGGCAATGTCGTTCAGCTCGGCAGCTATTTCGGCAAAGGCAGACCAGTCGTTTTAGCACTGGTTTATTACGAATGCCCGATGCTCTGCAACGAAGTTTTGAACGGTTTGACCGGCAGTTTGAAAGGGATTTCGTTCGACGCGGGCAAGGAATTCGATGTCGTGGCAATCAGTTTCGACGCGCGGGAAAACGACAAGCCGGATTTGACCAAAAATAAAAAGGCGAGTTATTTGAACAGATACGAGCGCAAAGGCGCGGAAAACGGCTGGCATTTCCTGACCGGAACGCAGAGCGAGATTGATAAAGTTACGCAGGCGGTCGGTTTCAGTTATCAATTTGACGAGGCGACCAACCAATTTGCTCACGCGGGCGGCGTTACGTTAATCACGCCGGACGGCAAGATTTCCAAATACTTTTACGGCATTGATTACGCGCCGAAGGATTTGAAGCTGGGTTTGATGGAGTCGGCGGAAGGCAAAATCGGCAGCGCGGTGGAAAAACTTTATTTATATTGTTTTCACTACGACCCTTCGACCGGAAAATACGGGCTGGCGATTTTAAAGGTTCTGCGCTTGATGGCGATTGCCACTATTTTGGGATTGGGCGGAATGATTTTCGTCTTTTGGAGGCGCGGTAGAATTAAGTGAAAAATGAGAAATGAGAATTTGGAATCGAAATTTGTTTCAGGCAGAATTTAGTCTTCATTTCTCATCTTTCATTTCTCGATTAAATTAGATTATGCAAACGAACTCTTGGATTCCACTATTTCCAGAACAGGCTTCCACTTTCGCGTGGCAGGTGGACGCGCTGTATTTCTATCTGATTCTGATCAGCGTCGGTTTTACGGTTCCGATTGTCGGTGTAATTCTCTATTTCTTCGTTCGGTATCGTGAAAAAGAAAAATTTGCGACCGGCGAGGAAATTCACGGCTCAATCGCGCTCGAAACCATCTGGTCAGTTATTCCGTTCGTGATCTCGATGACGATTTTTCTCGGCGGCGCGGTGGTTTATTACAACCAGTATCGTCCGCCCGCCGAAGCGATGGAAATTTACGTCGTCGGCAAACAATGGATGTGGAAACTTCAGCACAGCACCGGACAGCGCGAGATTAACGAACTGCACATTCCGGTCGGACGCAACATCAAATTGACGATGACGACCGAAGACGTGCTGCACAATTTCTACATCCCGGCGTTTCGCACCAAAGCCGACGTGGTTCCGGGACGCTACACGACGATTTGGTTCAACGCCACCAAGCCGGGTAAATATCATTTATACTGCGCCGAATACTGCGGGCTGAATCATTCGGGAATGGGCGGCTGGATTTATGTGATGGAGCAGCGCGATTTTGACAACTGGCTGTCAGGCAATGTTTCCGGGCAAACGCCGGTGCAAGCCGGACAGGATTTGTTTCAAAACAAACTCGGCTGCGCGTCTTGTCACGAAGGCGGCGCGAGTCAGCGCGGCGCGAAACTCGAAGGCATTTATAATCACGAGGTAAAACTGGCGAGCGGGCAAACGGTCATCGCCGACGACGAATATATCCGCAACTCGATTTTGAATCCGTCGTCGCAAATCGTCGAAGGTTATCAACCGATTATGCCGACCTACAAAGGACAGGTAACGGAGGAGCAACTCATTTCGCTCGTGGCGTATATCAAATCTTTGAGCGGCGGCACGGGCGGCAGCAAGACGACCACAACGACGACCGGCGCAATGAACAGCGGCGGAAACACGACGGGAACGAGCGGAGCAAATTCAAACAATACTTTGGTTGCGCCGCGAGCCGACCGCGGCGCGGCAAATAATCAGGGAAGTAACCCGAACGCGCCGGAAACGCGCTCCGAACCGACGAACACGCAGGAAAGATAAAGCCATTTTTTAGCAGAAAAAAGTTATGCAAAACGTAGAAGCAATCAATCTTAGAAACATCAAGCAAGAACCGAAGACGAACTATTTGACCAACGGCTTTACGCTCAAATCGTGGCTGCTGACCAAAGACCACAAGCGGATTGCGATTCTGTATCTCATCACGGTTTCGGCGTTTTTCGCGCTCGGCGGAGTTTACGCCTCCTTTATTCGTCTGGAACTGCTGACCCCGAACAGCGATTTGCTGCAATCGGCGACGTATAACCGCGTTTTCACGCAGCACGGAATCATAATGGTTTTCTTCTTTTTGATTCCGGCAATTCCGGCGATTTTGGGAGATTTTCTGATTCCCCTGATGATTGGCGCGAAGGATTTGGCGTTTCCGAAAATCAATCTTTTAAGCTGGTATTTCTATATGGCGGGCGGCGGTTTGACGCTTTACGCGCTTTTGCAGGGCGGCGTTGATACCGGCTGGACATTTTACACGCCGTATTCGACGACGTTTTCCAACAGTTATGTGATGGCGGTCGGGCTAGGCATTTTTATCAACGGTTTTTCGTCAATTCTAACCGGCTTGAACTTTATCGTAACGATTCACACGATGCGTGCGCCGGGAATGACGTGGTTTCGTCTGCCGCTGTTCGTTTGGGCGCACTACGCGACGAGTTTGGTAATGATTTTGGGAACGCCGGTAATCGCCATTACGATTTTGCTGCTGGCTCTGGAACGTATCGCCAAAGTCGGGATTTTCGACCCGGCAATCGGCGGCGACCCGATTTTGTTTCAGCATCTGTTCTGGTTTTACTCGCATCCGGCGGTTTACATTATGATTCTGCCGGGAATGGGCGTGATTTCCGAATTGATTTCCAACTTCTCGCGCAAAAAGATTTTTGGTTACGAATTCATCGCGTTTTCTTCAATTGCAATTGCCGTCTTCGGTTTTCTCGTCTGGGGACATCATATGTTCGTGTCGGGGCAGTCACTGTATGCCGGACTCGTCTTTTCGTTTCTGACGATGGTCGTCGCCGTGCCGTCAGCGATTAAAATTTTCAACTGGACGGCGACGCTCTACAAGGGTTCGATTTCCTACGATACGCCGATGCTTTACGCTTTATTTTTCATCGGTCTGTTTTTAATCGGCGGTTTGACCGGATTGTTTTTAGGCTCAATCGGTTTGACTGTTCACTTGACCGACACCTATTTCATCGTCGCGCATTTCCATTATGTGATGGTCGGCGGACAGGTTTTGGCTTATCTCGGCGGTTTGCATTATTGGTGGTCGAAGATTACCGGCAAAATGTATTCGGAATTCTGGAGCAAAATCGCGGCGATTATTATTTTCGTCGGCTTTAATCTGACGTTTTTCCCGCAGTTTATTTTAGGCTATATGGGAATGCCGCGCCGCTACGCCGCATACCCGCCGGAACTTCAGGTATTAAATATCTTTTCGACGGCGGGCGCGTCAATTCTCGCCATCGGTTTGATAATTCCGCTGATTTATTTTACCTATTCAATTTTCTTCGGCGAAAAAGCACCGGCTAATCCGTGGCTGCTGCCCGGCTTGGAATGGCGCACGGCATCGCCGCCGCCGACCGAAAATTTTGAAGAAACGCCGATTGTAACCTGGGAAGCCTACGATTTCACGGAAGATAGCGGTTTGGATTTAGAGGACGCGAGAAACAAATATAAGGTAACGGTATAAGACGGAAGGCAGTTGGCGGAAGGCAGAAGGCACTAATTGAGTCTACTGCCTTACGCCAACTGCCTTCCGCCAACTAACAAAAAATGGCGACACACGCACCTACACACGCACACGAATATCATCCGCCCGGTCTTCAGCATCAGTTTGAAGATATGAGACAGCAGCAGGAATCCGCTTCGATTGGAATGTGGATGTTTCTCGTCCAGGAAATTATGTTCTTCGGCGGGCTGTTCACGGTTTATCTCGTTTTTCGTTCGCGCTATCCGATGGCGTTCGCGGCGGGCAGCAATCATCTGGACGCATTTTACGGCGGATTAAATACACTCGTGCTGATTGTCAGCAGTTTGACGATGGCTCTGGCGGTTCGCGCCGCGCAGATGGGACAGCGTAATCTGCAAGTTTTTCTCTTGATTTTGACGATGTTTTTCGGCACGGTATTTCTCGGTGTCAAAGCCATCGAATACGTGGCGAAATATCACGAAGGCATTGTTCCGGTTGCCGGTTTGAATTTGAAAACCAGCAAGGAACTTACCGATTCAGACGAACACAGCGGCACGGCGAGCGTCCCGGTCGGCAGACAAGACCCGAACGAATCGCTGTCAACTGCCAAAGGCGAAGAACCCGGCGGACACAAAAAATACGTTAATCTGCGCGGCGATTTTATTTGGAACGACGTTTCTTTAGTCGTTCAAGCCCAACAGGGAAATTATCTGACCGATGCGGAAAAAATCGGTTATTTTGCCAACGGCGAAATCAGTCCGGCTAAATTCCGGGATAAGGTTCAGATATTTTTCTGGATTTATTTCGTAATGACCGGCTTGCACGCTCTCCATATGATAATCGGACTCGGAATTATGACGTGGCTGACGTGGAAAGCGTGGCGCGGAACTTTTAGTGCCGATTATTACGCGCCGGTTGAAATCACCGGACTTTACTGGCACTTTGTGGACATCGTTTGGATTTTCCTGTTCCCGCTGCTTTATCTATTGGGCAGACACTTTTTACACGGAAGCGGACACTAAACGATTTTGGATTTTAGATTTCGGATTTTGGATTGGTAGAAAAAATTATGGCACATCACGATTCGGATAATCATTCGGAACACCCGCAGGAGCATCACATTGTCGGGCTGCCGATTTATTTGGGAGTTTTCGCAGTTTTGGTCGTCGGCACGATATTAACTTATTTCGTGGCGACGATTGATTTGGACGGCATTCTTTTTCCGGGCGCAAACACTTTGATTGCGCTGCTAATCGCCTTTACGAAAATGATTTGCGTCGTACTTTTCTTTATGCACGTTTATTGGAGTTCGCGCCTTATTTGGATGACGGCGATTGCCGGATTTTTCTGGCTGGCGATTTTGTTCGCCTTTACGATGCAGGATTATTTAACACGCGGCGCGGGCGTTTTCCCAAGATAATTACCAAGTCTCAAATCCAGGTTCAAAGTCCCAAGTCAAGCGTGCTTTCTGACTTGGGACTTTTAATTTTAAATTTGAAACTTTTTTGAGATTTGCCGCCGCCTCGCTGTAAATGACGGTTGGATCGGCGTGAAAAAAATTTGACCTTTCCATCTATAGCTTTTAAGGTTGGGCAGAAAAGAGTCAATTTTGGAAATCTTTTATTAGAAGAATCTTGCCTTTCCTAATGAAGGAAGCGGCGTTTGAGTTGCAGGACGATTGAAGCTAATTAGTGTCAATTGAAATGCAGGTCAAGGAGAAACTATATGAAACAACCGACGTTTCGTTTGCTGTTTTTTGTTCTGATAATCATTCAACTTTCCATCTTTAATTTCGCCCAATCAACAAACCAGCCGCTTGAACAGGGCAAGCCTGTTGAGCGCGAGTTGAAAGGCGGCGAAACTCACGCCTATTCAATCCAACTGAAGACAAATCAATTGCTCAACTTAATTGTTGACCAACGCGGCATTGATGTCATCGTCATATTATTTGCGCCGGACGGCAAACAACTCGCGGAAATAGACAGCCCGAACGGTTCGCAGGGACCGGAGCAGATGACAATTATTTCGGAACAAGTCGGTGAATATCGGTTGAAGGTTCAGTCATTGGAAAAAGAAGCCGCCGCCGGACGTTACGAGGCGAAAATCGAAACGCTGCGTGATGCGACTGCTCAAGACCGCAATCGCCTTGCCGCCTTAAAGAAGTATTTTGAAGCCTTAGAACTCGAACAGCGACGCGACGCGACCTCGATGCGCCGGGCAATTAGTGTTTATGAGGAAGCCGCGCCGCTGCTGCACCAGGCGGACGATTTGCAAATGGAAGCCGAGGCACTCAATAACATCGGACTGCTTTATCACGAATTAGGAGAAAGCGAGAAAGCACTCGCGTATCTTGAACGGGCATTGCCGCTTAATCGGGCGACGGGGCGACTCGTCGGAGAAGCCGAAAATCTCATCAATCTCGGAGCGGCTTACAGCGCGATGGGAGAGAAACAGAAGGCACTTGAAACCTATCAAAAAGCGTTAGCCATCAATCGGGCGATAAAAGACCCCAGAGCTGAAGCTGTCACTCTTAATAATATCGGCAATGTTTACAATTCATTAGGAGAGCGGCAAAAGGCTCTGGAGTTTCTCAATCAATCTTTGGAACTCAGACGCAAAGCGGGCGACCGCAACGGCGAGGTTTTCACACTTAACAATCTTGGCGTAATTTACGATTCCATTGGCGAACGGCAGAAGGGAAAGGACTTTATCAAGCAAGCCTTGAATCTCAGCCGAACAATCGGAGCTAAAGTCAGCGAAGCCGGGACACTCTACAGCCTCGCTAAATTTGAAAGAGAAGACAATAATCTGACTGAAGCAAGAAGCCAGATTGAAGCGGCGTTGGCGATTCTGGAATCTTTTCGCACAAAACTCGCCAGCCGCCAATCGCGCATTTCCTTTTTTGAAAGAATGCGGGATTATTATGAATTTTATACGGATGTTGTAATGCAGCAGCACCGGCAAAGCCCGTCTGCCGGTTACGACGCACAGGCATTGCAGATTAGCGAACGCGCCCGCGCCCGCGCTCTGCTCGAAACTTTGAGCGAAACCGGAGTTGACATTCGGCAAGGCGTTAACCCGCAGATGTTGGAACGCGAGCGGAGTTTGCAGCAAAAACTTAACGACCGCGCCGAACGACAAACGCGGCTTTTGAACAGCAACGCCGCGACGGAAGAAGTTGCGGCGTTGCAAAAGGAAATCGCCGTTCTCACCGGCGAGTATCAAGACGTGCAAACGCAAATCCGTCGCCAAAACTCTCGCTATGCGATGTTGATAGAACCCGTTCCGCTCACCGTGCGCGAGATACAGCGCGACTTGCTTGACGCTGACACCATTTTGCTGGAGTATGCGCTAGGCGATGAGCGCAGTTATTTGTGGGTAGTTACTTCAACTTCGCTGAATAGCTACGAGCTGCCGAAACGCGCCGAAATTGAAACTGCGGCGCGGCGCGTTTATGAACTTTTAAGCGACGGCAAAAGATGGGCGCAAAGCAGCGATGTCAAAACGCAATACGCAGAGGCGGCTGGACGGTTGAGCGAAATGCTGCTGTCTCCGGTTGCCGGACAGCTAAAAGATAAGCGATTGGTCGTCGTGTCCGACGGCGCGTTGCAATACGTTCCGTTCGCGGCTTTGCCAAGACCAAAGACCAAAGACCTAAGACCAAAGACCAAAGAGGAATTTTTAGTTGAAACAAATGAAATCATTAGCTTGCCGTCGGCTGCGACGCTTGCCGTGTTGCGGCGTGAGACGGCGAATCGCCGTCCGGCAGCGAAAAGCGTCGCGGTTTTCGCCGACCCCGTTTTCACAGACACCGACGAACGACTGGCGACGGTCAAAGCCAAACAACCGAAAAACAGCGAACAGCCGACAACTAATCTCAACAGTTCGCGGGCGTTGTTGGAACGAGCCTTCAATTTGCGCGGCGCATCGAACGAGCCGCTGCCAATTTCGCGCCTTCCATTTACGCGGCGCGAAGCCGAAGCGATTTTGGCGGTTGCTCCGTCAGGTTCGTGGTTCAAGGCATTGGATTTTACAGCAAACCGCGAAACAGTTTTGAGCCGCGATTTGTCCGGCTATCGCATCATCCATTTCGCCACGCACGGATTGCTGCACAGCGAACATCCCGAACTGTCGGGCATCGTCCTCTCGCTCGTCAACGAGCAAGGTCAGCCCGTTAATGGCTTTCTGCGCCTGAATGAAATTTACAATCTGAATTTGTCGGCTGATTTAGTTGTGTTAAGCGCGTGTCAAACGGCTCTCGGCAAGGAAGTCAAAGGCGAAGGTTTAATCGGGCTGACACGCGGCTTTATGTATGCGGGCAGTCCGCGCGTGGTCGCTAGTTTGTGGAAAGTTGACGATGTAGCAACGGCGGAATTGATGAAGCGATTTTATCAAAAAATGCTTCAGGAAAAGATGCGACCAGCGGCGGCGTTGCGGGCGGCGAAAGTGGAAATGTGGAAACAAAAGCGTTGGAACGCGCCGTTTTATTGGGCGGCGTTTGAGATACAGGGCGAATGGCGTTAGGCAAAACAGTTTGGACACTTACGCCGGAAGCATTTGAACGGCTGCTCTTGTCCTTCGATTCCGACCGCGAGCAGGCAGGTCAAAAATATGAAAACCTGCGCCGCAAACTGTTGGAGTTTTTCGAGGCGCGAGGCAGCCACGCGCCCGACGAACACGCGGACGAAACACTAAATCGTGCGGCGCGTAAAATCGTCGAAGGCGAAGCGGTTGAAAATATAAATAATTATTGTTACGGCGTGGCGCGGTTTTTGTGGTTGGAAGCATCACGCGGGCGAGCCAAAGAACCGATTGCGCTCGATGACGACTGCGCCGCTTCCGGCGAAGATGAGGAAGAGCGCGAACAACGGCGGCAGCGAGAACGGCGGATTGAATGCTTTGAAGAATGCTTGCGTAAATTGCCGGACGAGACGCGCACGTTTATCG
>JAJAYR010000456.1 GCA_026786155.1 Pyrinomonadaceae bacterium | reverse complement strand
TTTTCAGGTGTTCGACAAAGGCGTTTTGGAAGACGGCGAAGGACGCGAAATTGATTTTAAAAACTGCGTCATCCTGCTCACTTCAAACATCGGCACGGCGACGATTATGAAACTCTGCGCCGACCCGGACACCAAACCCGAACCCGAAGGATTGCTCGAAGCGATTCGCCCGGAACTCGTGCAGGCATTCAAGCCTGCGCTTCTCGGTCGAATGGTAACAGTTCCCTTCTATCCGATTTCCGACGATATTCTGCGGCTGATTATCGGATTACAGCTCGGCAAAGTTAAAAGACGTATTGCGGATAATCACGGAGCGCAATTTTCCTACGACGATTCCGTCATTGATACAGTTGCCAGCCGCTGCACCGACGTTGATTCGGGCGCGAGAAATGTTTATAACATTTTGACCGGAACGCTTTTGCCGGAAATGTCGGGCGAAGTTCTGTCGAGAATGGCGAGCGGTGAAGGCATCAAAACGGTTCATGTTACCGTCGGCGAAAATGGAAATTTCGCCTACGACATCAAATAGGGGAGAAGACTTATGCCGAATTATAAATTAGGAACGGACGACCCGACGATTACGCCGGACACGGGCGCGGGCGCGTGGAATTCCGAAGAGACGACGATAGAAATGCGTTTGAAAAAAGAAGCGATACGGCAGGGAATGGGCGCGGCTTATGTCGCTATCGGCGACGACGCGACCAAGCATTTGATTCATTATTTCAACAACTCCGGCAGAGATTACACCATTGACCTGGAAGATTTGCTGGATGACGTAACGGAAGAAAAAGAGCTTTATAACCGCGAACTGAACGAAGCGAAAAGATTTGTCGAAGCCAGCGGGCGCACCGGACGTTTCGAGATAACTTCGTCGTCGGCACGCGGCGGTTACATTCGCCAATCGGAAAATCGCAACTGGTATTTCGCCGTCGGCGGCTATTCCGCGTGGGGCAAAGGCATCGCCGATGTTTCGAGCAACGCCGCCGGTCAAAAGTCTTACAAACTCGAATTCGAGTATCGGTTTTTCGACCGCTACAACTGGGACGGCGGCAAATCGGTAACGATTTTCGGACAGGTTATCACCGACGAATTTATGGGACGCTTTCATCGAGAAGGATTAGCCAAAGAATTCGATATGAACGGCTCATATAAAAAGACGGTCAATTGGGGCGCACCGACGGCGGCTCCGGCGGGCGCAGGTCAGGCAGGCGGCAGAGGCGGCAGATGAAATTAAACGGCTTGTTTTTTTTAGTCGTCATTATACTGGGCGCAGTCGTCATTGACGGCTGCGCTTCAAAAGTTTCGATACAGGGCGGAAAAAATATGGCGGAAAATATGAATGATTTGGAAAAACTTTCAGGATTAAAACTACCTTCGTCGGCGCAAGTTATATCACAGATTGACGAAGGCGGACACGACGGAACGAAATTTAAAAAATGGATTATCGCCTCTTCCGAACGATTTTCTTTGCCGGGAACGGTCATTGACGGCGACGATAACCAAACATTTGTCAAAACGATTAAAGAGACGATTCCAGATGAAAACATCGGAAAGCCGGTCGGCAATCAGTATCAGTTTAGCGATTGGCGGAATACGCAGGGTCAGTGGCAGGCGGCGGTCGTTGAAACTGACAAGGGATTTTATTTGAGTTTGGAGAATATTATTCTCGATTAAACGCGGTTAATTTCAAATTTGTTTCAGGATGCCGCAAAATCTTCAATTTTTCTTGTCTAGGATTAAAGGTATTAAGCGCAAACCGACTTTTTTGCCTGACCGAGTGGCATAAATAAACATGACTACAACCCAAAAAGACAGATTGCTGAGTATTTCAACTCCTTTGGGGGAAGACTTTCTGCTGATTAATCGTTTAACGGCAACCGAAGAAATCTCCGCGCTTTTCGAGTATGAAGTCGAACTTCTGCACGAAGAAGATGCGCCCGGTTATGAGGCAACGCCGATTGATGCCAAAAAACTGCTCGGTCAAGCGGTCGGTATTACAATTAATCAGCGCGACGGCACGATTCGCAACTTGAGCGGAATGATTACCCATTTTTCGCAGGGACACCGTGATATTCGCTTTTCATATTATTACGCGACCATCGTTCCATACGTTTGGCTGTTGACACAAATCAGCCAGAGCCGCATTTTTCAGCACCTGAGTGTGCCGGATATTTTGAAGAAAGTTTTTGTCGGTTTTGAAGTATCTTATGAACTGCAAGGCACTTACAAGCCGCGTAATTACTGCGTCCAGTATCGTGAAACCGATTTCGATTTCGCCTCGCGGCTGATGGAAGAAGAAGGCATTTTTTATTTTTTCGAGCATACCGACGGAAAAAACAAGTTGATTGTCGCCGACACGCCGCAGTCGCATCGTGATTGCCCGTCAAAAAGCGATATTCCATTCGCGCTGAAAGTTACCGACGAGGAAGATTTTATTACTTCGATTAAAAAGTGGCAGAACGACCATCAGCTGCAGTCGGGCAAAGTTTCGTTCTGGGATTTTAACTTTCAAGTTCCGTCTAAAAAACTCGACGCGACGCAGCCCACGATTTTCAGCGTCGCCGAAAACGATAAATTGGAAATTTACGATTTTCCCGCCGGTTACGCCAGAAAATACGACGGCATTGACCGCAGCGGCGGCGAACGCTCCGACGTGCAGAATGTCTTTGAAGACAAAACCAAAAAAGCCGAAATCGTGATGCAGTCGCTCGATTCGCAGTATCGCATCATTTCTGGCAATTCCGATTGCACAGCTTTGACCAGCGGCTATCGTTTCAAATTTTTCAATCATCCGACTGCTGCTCAAAACGGGCAATACGTCATCACGTCGGTTACGCACGAAGCCGAACAGAATCCGACTTATATCACCGATGACGACATCGAGAAACCGTATAATAACAGTTTCACCTGCATCGCTCACGGCAGAGGCGCACCGCCGTTCCGTTCCGTCGAGAAAACCCGCAAACCGACCGTTCAGGGCAGTCAGACGGCGATGGTCGTCGGACCGGCGGGCGAAGAAATTTTCACCGACAAATTCGGGCGCGTCAAAGTGCAGCTTCACTGGGATCGGGAAGGACAGGACAGTCCCGATAGTTCGTGTTGGGTGCGCGTCGCGCAGGCGTGGGCGGGCAACGGTTGGGGAACGATGTTTATTCCGCGCATCGGAATGGAAGTGATCGTGCATTTTCTGGAAGGCGACCCCGACCAGCCGATAATTACCGGCTGCGTTTATAATCCTTCGACGATGCCGCCGTATAAACTGCCCGACGAAAAAACGAAGATGACGATAAAATCCAATTCGTCCAAGGGCGGCGGCGGTTTTAACGAGTTTCGTTTTGAAGATAAAAAAGGTTCGGAGCAAATCTTCACGCACGGAGAGAAAGACCAGGACATTCGCATT